>JAIFNM010000107.1 GCA_020047725.1 Betaproteobacteria bacterium | reverse complement strand
CGCGATCTCACGCCCGATTTCTATCGTGCGGTGCAGTTTGACCGGATACTCTATCGACCGGACGTTGTAACCGCTGCGTTTCGTGCTGCCGTGTCGACAACCACCCGAAGTCTGCCACTGAGTGCGCTGGGCGCTGATTTTGAGATCGCCAGGCTACGCGAGATAGCGCCGCCACGTCTGCGGCTGCAGCCGGTGGAGATTACGTTCAGAGCGGACGGAAGGCCACGGATGGTTCTGCAACTTGAGGGAGAACGTAACCGGCTGGACATGAAGGATGTTACGGTTTTCGTTAACAATATCCCGGTGACTCCGAGCAGTGAGCGTCGTCTTTCCGGGCGTGAAGCAGAGCGTTTCATACGCAGGCTTGAGGTTGATCTGTTCAGTCGTACCAACGATATTCGCGTTGAGGCATTCAATGGAGTGTCAATGGGTGTTGCGGAAAGTTTTGTCGACCTCCCAGCGACTACCAAATTGGGTGCCGAGCCCGGCGATCTCTACTTGCTTGCAGTGGGCGTCAACGAGTTTCCGAATTTGCCCAGGCGCACCTACCTTACCTATGCAGCACGTGATGCCGAGGAAATGGCAAAGACGATCAAAGCGAAAAGTAGTGGGTATTTCAAGCGGGTACATACCAAGATTCTGACTGACAATACTGAGGCCAAGCCTGACGGGGCAACGATCATGGAGGCGCTGGAATTTGTTCGACAAGGGCGACCCGCCGACACGGTTATCGTTTTTCTGGCTTCGCACGGAATAAGTGACACCGCAGGAAGCTACTATTTCGTGCCGCGCGATGCGCGGGCCGAAGATCTGCAAGCACTTGGCAAGGGGCAGAAAGTACCTTCTCTCGTGCCATGGACTGCGTTCTTTGATGCCCTGCGTGGCGCTGCCGGAAGGCGATTGTTGATCGTCGATACTTGCCAGGCAAGCAACATCGAGGGGCGCTTTGAAGCCCACTCGCTGCTAAAGCGCTCGGCTTCATCGATGTTCTCGTTGATCGTCGCTTCGAAGGGAGATGAGTCTTCGCAGGAGTATGAAACAGGCAAGCACGGATTGTTTACTTACGCGCTGATTAATGCGCTTATCCCCGAGTCAGACAGCAACGGAGACGGTTTGGTGTCGGTGAGTGAGTTGTTCGGGGCCGCAAAACCTGTCGTTGACAAGCTGCACGACAAATCTGTCGGCCCCCAGACACCGCAGCTTGTGGCGCCTCCGCTTGTCGGAGAACTGCCGCTTATGAGAACGATGCCCCCTGTTTCCAGGCTACAATAATCGATTACGTGTTCCACACAGGATGTCGATTCAGTGACGCGGATTCTATTTGTCTGCATGGGTAACATTTGCCGCTCGCCGATGGCGGAGGGGGTATTCAGGACGCTTGCGGAGCGTTCTGGGCTATCGACTGCCATCGAAGTGGATTCGGCTGGAACGCACGCCAGTCACGAAGGGGAGTTGCCGGATCAGCGCGCCAGAAGGGTTGCTACCAGCCGGGGTTACAATCTGTCTGCTTTGCGAGCGCGGCGGGTGAAGGAGCAGGATTTCAGTCGTTTTGACCTGATTGTGGCCATGGATCGCCAGAATCTGGACTATCTGCGTAGGTGTTGTCAGGCTGACTATCAATCCAAACTTCATCTGTTTCTGGAATTTGCCGACGGTCTTGCATTGGACGAAGTGCTCGATCCCTATTATGGCGGGACCGAAGGTTTCGAAAAAGTGCTTGATCTGTGTGAAATTGCTGCACAAGGTTTGTTGGCGGCCATTTCTAGTCCTGGCTATGAATTCAAGGCGGGAGCTTAGTCGAGCTTCTTCAGGTAGTCCTTGGTGAAAACCTTGTCCGGCAAATCACGCAGTTTCATGCTGTTGTATTCAAGAACAGACTGTTCGCCACTCTTCATCGCATCCACCATTACCAGTCGCGTTGGTCTCAGTCTTCCTTCCATGGTCTGGAAATTTTCGTATTTGCAGGTTTTGAGCAAGCGGTTGGATAGTGAATAGAATTCGGCCTGGAACGGCCAATTGTCCTTTTGCCTGACCCAGTAAACTACTTTCTGATAGGTGACGCTGCGGTCCACCGCGATCAGTTCGAGCACGTGGTAGGTTTCCTGGCCGATGGTTTCGCTCCGCAAGAGTTTAGGGTTGTAATCAGCGGCAAAGTTTGCTCGCGCCAGATCGCCGTTCGCCACTTGCCCGGTCAGGCGTTGGGAGAGAGCAAGGCGGATTGGTTGCGATACGTCGGGCATGAATACCCATAGGTCGCGCCCCTTCATAAGAATGATCTGGCCGCGCTCGGAGGCTGGTTCAGTGACCATGACCACGGTGTTGCTGTTGCCTTTGGAGAGCACCCGGTACTTGCGGAGTTCGCTGTCCTGGCCAGATTTGGTGCTGGTGATGTTGATATCGACCTGAAACCCCTCGGCCGGGAACCTGACAAGGTCGGCTTTTTCTACAACGTTGCGCGCAACCGGATCATCCACAGCGACGGGCGGAGGCGTCTCCTGGGCTTGGCTTGCGCAGGAAAGGAAGAGGAAGCAAGCCGCGAAAAACGCTGCTGCCTTGACACTTTGATTCCGGATGGTCATGATTTCCATAGTTTTATCCATTTATGCTGACCGCAGACAAGTTCGGTAGAGAGCGCACTAATGAGTATTGTCCGCATTGAACACGTGTACAAGGATTATCTGCTTGGTGATCAAAAAGTCCAAGCCCTGAAGGACATTACACTTTCTTTTGAGTCTGGAGTGTTTTTGGCTATCGCCGGGCCTTCTGGTAGCGGCAAGACAACGCTCCTCAACTTGATCGGCTGCATCGATACACCGACGAGTGGCAAGATATTTATCAACGAACAGGATGTCAGCGGTCGAACTGCGGATCAACTGGCCGATTTGCGAAGTCGAACCATTGGCTTTATTTTCCAGACCTTTAACCTGTTGCCGGTCTTGTCGGCTGCTGAGAACGTTGAATATCCATTGCTGCAGCGGCGTGATGTCTCTGAAAGCGAGCGAAAGCAGCGCGTCGACTATTTTCTCGATATTGTCGGATTATCAAAATTTGCCGATCATCGACCGAATCAATTGAGTGGTGGTCAGCGTCAACGGGTTGCTATCGCACGGGCACTGGTAATTCAACCGTCTATCGTGCTGGCAGATGAGCCTACGGCCAACCTTGATCACAAAACCGGCGAGGAAATCCTGCTGCTGATGAAGCAGATCAATCGCGCTTTCAACACCACATTCATTTTTTCCACGCATGATAAACGGGTGATAGCAAAGGCTGACCGGCTGGTTCGTGTCGATGATGGAGAAATTGTTGCACTGGGTGTACGTGCCGAATCAAAATGGTCACTTGCTCGGCAGCGCCGCCCAAAAGCTGCTTCTGATCTTGAGTCCGCACAATGAATGCCAATTTGATTGCCGAAAGGGCAGGTATGTTTGACGTGAATGAATCAGTTCGAGGCCTGAGCTACAAACCCATTGTTTGCATATTGCTCGCGTTGTCTGCCGCCACCGCGTGGGCTGAGCCCTCGGGTAAGCCAGCAATCCAAAAATCGCCCTATTTGCTCGCGGCGAACGACAGCCGTGATTCGCTTTTCGGTGATGATGACGATGTGCTCAAAGCAGACGCAAAGACCGAGAAGCAGGCTTCACCGTCTACTGGCGGTATCAAAGGTTTTCTGCAAATCGAAATGGCACGTGCCTATCAGTCGCCGGAACACTGGTCGAAAATGCTGACGCGAGCTGATCTAAGTTCGCAGGGGAATCTGGGTGATGGCATTAAGTGGAAACTGGGTGCTCGTGTTGATTACGATGCGGTTTTCAGCGTCAACAATCACTATCCAGGTGCAGTCGCTAAAGACCAGCGTTTCAATCTGACGCTGCGCGAAAACTATCTGGACATCGGTGCCGGAGACTGGGATTTTCGTTTAGGAAAGCAAAATGTCGTCTGGGGTGAAATGGTTGGCCTGTTCTTCGCTGACGTAGTTTCAGCCAGAGATACGCGCGAGTTTATCCTTCCGGAATTCGACACCATGCGGATTCCCCAGTGGGCCGTGCGGGCAGAGTATTTCAAAGATGATATTCATGCCGAGTTGCTGTGGATTCCGGTCGCCAGTTACGATCTGATTGGCAAGCCGGGGGCTGAGTTCTATCCTTATCCGTTGCAAGCTGGCGTTCAGTACCGAAACGAGGTCCGCCCGACGCGGAATTTGAGCAATACCAACTATGGATTGCGTCTCTCGGCCCTTCAGAATGGTTGGGATGTTTCCGGCTTTGCATACAGCAGTATGGATATTTCGCCAACGTTTTACCGTGATACCGCGACGTCGCCAGGAATGATCATTTACGAAGCCCGGCATGAAAGGATCAATCAGTTCGGTAGCACGCTGGCCAAGGATTTCGGTTCGTTCGTTCTGAAGGGTGAGGCTGTCTATACACGCGGACGAAAGTTCAGCGTTTTGCGGCTTGGTGATGCCGATGGGCTCGCTCCGCAGAATACCCTCGACTGGGCGCTTGGGTTCGATTTTACCTTGCCGGCAGATACGCGTTTTAACGTGCAGGTTTTTCAACGGGACTACTTCAATCACGACCCGGACCTGATTTCGGACAAGCAGGAAAACGGCTACAGCCTTTTATTGAATCACAAACTCAACGATAAACTGGAAGTTCAGGCAATGTTTATTTCCAGTCTAAATCGTACCGATTGGCTTTTCCGCCCCAGAGTGACTTGGAATTTCGAGCGGAACTGGCGTCTGGCCGTCGGTGCCGATGTGTTCAAAGGCCCGGCGCTGGGGTTGTTCGGGCAGTACGATGGTCGAGACCGCGTGTATTCGGAAGTCCGCTACAGCTTCTGAAATTGCTGAAGCAGCGCGCCGATTGCTCTGGCTGAGGGCAATTGGTTTGCATGGCACCGGGTGTTGATGAAGGAATGTGGCAGAATAGTCCCGTCCCTCGGTTTTGAGAGGTGGAATTGGTGACGGGTTTCATGATCAAACAATCCGGGTGTGGTAGATCTGGCTTCAATCGCGTGCTTGAAGTTACAACTTCGGCGATGTGTTGCCTGTTGCTGGCTGTACCGGTTGCCCATGGCGCAGATGTTGGTCTGGCTGGACTGTTCTCTGGGAAGGCCTTGTTAACCATCAATGGCGGTCAGCCGCGCATCGTTCCGGTCGGTGTCAGGACGGATGAAGGGGTCAAAGTCGTTTCAATTGAAGGCGAAACGGCAACCATTGAGGTCGATGGGAAGAAAAGGGTGTTGCGAGTTGGCCAGAACGTTGCATCTCAGTCTTCGGGCAATGGCCCGGCGTCGGTCGTTTTGACCGCTGACGCGGCTGGGCATTTTTTGACGACTGGAAATGTGAACGGTACAACCATTCGGTTTATCGTGGATACGGGGGCTTCCATGATTTCTCTGGGGGCGAGCGATGCACGCCGGATTGGTATCGATACCAACAAGGGCCAGCAAGGCATTGCCAACACCGCGAATGGACAGACGGTGGTTACGCGCGTCAAGCTTGATTCTGTGCGTGTCGGTGAAATTGTCATGAACAACGTTGATGCCTTGGTGCATCAGCAGGATATGCCGTTTGCACTGCTCGGCATGAGTTTTTTAAACCGTATGGAAATGCAGCGAAGTGGAGATACCATGACGCTAAAGAAACGCTACTAGGAGAATTACATGCCCCATCGCGACCAGGAAATAGTCATGTTGCGCCGCGAACTCGAAATGCTGATGGGCGAACGGCAGAACCTGCTGCGCGTAGTCGGTGCGACCGCCGCACTTATTGCCAGTCTGGACAGCAAGCGACTACCGGTTGGCGCCGTAGAGTCTGCGGATCTGGTGGCGACATCGATTAACTCATTGTCTGAAGAAACATTGCAGGACGCACTAAACGCCGTGCGCGCCGAAATCGAGGAAGAGCAAGCTGTCGCAGGAAACTGAGCAGTCTGATTCGGCTTTGGATAGCACCGCTTTGCTGGCAGCAGAGATAGTCGATATTGTTCATCTGCGTTCGGTTCTATATCCGGTAGCGGTGGGGCCTATCGATGTGGTGGGAGACGGTGTTGGCGACGAAGAACTGATACCCGCTTCGGTGCTTTTTCCCATCGTTCTACGCGAGAGCGGGCCCTCAGTGCTGTTTACTCAGCGTACCGCCCATCTTAAAGATCATCCCGGGCAGATCAGCTTTCCCGGTGGCCGCGTGGAGCCCGAAGATTCTTCGCCGGCACATACGGCCTTGCGTGAGGCGGCAGAAGAAATCGGCTTGTCCTCGGCACACGTTGAAATCCTTGGCTACTTACCCGAATACCACACCGTTACAGGTTTTCGTATTACACCCGTGGTGGCGATAGTGACGCCTCCCTTCGATTTATCCCCAGCTCCCGGAGAGGTTGCGGAAGTTTTTGAAGTGCCACTTGCTTTCTTGATGGACCCTGCCAACCATCAGCAGCATTCCTTGAACTATCGTGGGGAACTTCGGCATTATTACGCTATGCCCTTTCAGGACTACTTCATCTGGGGAGCGACGGCGGGGATCATCCTGATGCTTTTTAAAGCACTGAGCGCCGAGCACAATTCATGAGGTAGAGCCGGAAATCCACTGGTTAAGGCTATACCTGGCACTATCGATTAATTCACCCGCATTCAGCCCGACCGGGCCGCAGCCTTGTGCAACGAGACGGTCGGCTGCGGCGCCGTGCAAATGCACCGCAGCAAGCAGGGCCTCCAGCGCTGGCCAGCCCTGGGAAAGAAGCGCAGTGACGATGCCGGTGAGGATGTCCCCACTGCCCGCTGTGGCCAACCCCGGATTGCCGTTGGTGTTGATGAACCACTCGCCAGCGGCGGAAGCTACTACGCTCCCGCATCCCTTTAAAACCACGAGGGCGTTGTAGTGCGTCGCAAGTTCGAGTGCGGCAGCCAGACGGTCTTCCTGAATCGTTGCTACGTCGCAGTCAAGCAGCCGCGCAGCTTCTGCCGGATGCGGGGAGAGCAATGTGGGGGCCGTTCGTGTTGCCAAGGCAACGTGCAACTCTCCCTCCGCTGCTACGAGATTTAGGGCGTCGGCGTCGAGTACGAGCGGCAGGTCGAGTTGACAAGCCTCTTCAAGCAGGGCGCGCGCTTCGTGGGTGCTTCCCATACCGGGGCCACAGGCCAGCGCCGTAAGGTCGGTCGCGAGCAGCCTTTCTGGGCGGCGCAGCATGAGTTCCGGTTGCATCATGTCGAGCGCCGGGGCGTGTTTGTCGAGCAGTCCGACGTAGACCCGGCCACTGCCCAGTCGAAGTGCAGCGCGAGCGGCGAGCAGTGCGGCACCAATCATGCCTTGCGCTCCGCCAAGAATACCGGCATTGCCATTGCTGCCCTTGTGGCTGTTGCGCAAGCGGGGTCTGAGTTGGTCGGAAAAAAGCTTCAGGCTGACGGTTCTGCCCGGTGTTTCGACGATTTTTTCAGTATCGAGTTCGAGCCGGGCAATCGAGACTTCGCCGCATTGATCTGGTCCGTCAGCGGTGAACAATCCAGGCTTGGCACCGATGAAGGTGATCGTATGACTGGCACGGATCGTTACCCCGTGGCGTTTTCCAGTATCAGCATCAAGGCCGCTTGGGCAGTCCAGGGCGAGCAGCGGACAGCCATCGCGTGCAGCCAGCGCATTGGCTTGGTGAATCAGCTCGGCGTAGGCACCGCTAATCTCACGCTTCAAACCAATGCCGAACAGTCCGTCGATGATCAGTGACCAGCGCTGATTATCGGGAATTTCGCGAATTGTTGAGCCTCCCGTATTTGTATAGTGCCGGTACGCATTTGCCGCATCCGCTGGCATATCCTCGGCTTGGCCGATAGACACCACATGGGTATCAAAGAACCGGTCACCTAGAAGTCGAGCGGCCTCAAAGGCATCGCCACCGTTGTTACCCGGACCGGCGAGGACGAGAATGGCTGCACCGCGATTGAGGCAGATTGCCGTTGCTAGATCGGCGGCGGCACGCCCAGCACGTCGCATGAGCGGTTGATCAGAGGCGGCGGCTTCGATACGACGCAGTTCTGCTGCGCGAAAAAGCGGAATGGAACTCATGGTTTAAGGTAGAACTCTGAGTGTGGAGACGCAATTTAACCACGAAGTGGGACTGCACGGACTTATGCTGACTCACCGTGGAAAGAACCGATCTGGTCCAAAGCGGCTCGCAGGACTCATCAGATTATATGCTATATTAATACATTCACTGGCCTGCTCTTGGCCAGTTCACATACGTCTGCTTCCTTCTTGGAGCTACCGACCATGACAGCATGTGTGCAAGCATCAAGAACTTTCACCGTAAACTGTCGAGTGCTTCTGGGGTGTTTTCTTGCTCTCTTGTCCATGCCCGGTATTGCACAAGATCTTGCCGAAATTCGTGAACGGGGAGTGCTTCGTCACCTTGGAGTGCCTTATGCTCGATTTGTCACTGGCAACGGCGAAGGCCTTGACGTGGAGATTGTCCAGTTGTTCGCCAAACACATCGGTGTGCGCTATGAGTTTGTTGCGGCCGATTGGTCAAACGTCATTCAGGATTTGATCGGCCATGACCTGGAGTATAAGCCGACCACGCGAGCGGTAGGGAAACGGCCGATTCGTGGTGACATTATTGGTAACGGTCTGACTATTCTGCCCAGCCGGCAGTCAGTGATTGATTACTCGGTGCCAACATTTCCTTCGGCGGTCTGGCTTCTGGCTCGCGCTGACTTGTCGATTACGCCGATTTCACCGAGTGGTGATTTGGCGACTGACATCAAGGCGACCAAAGCTAAATTGAATCAGGGCCTGACCTATGTTATGGATAATTCGTGTCTCGATCCAAAGCTCTACGACATTGAGGGCAAAGGCTACCGCCTGCATCGATTCTCAAAGAGCACCAATCTCAATGACATCGTACCTGCTGTGCTCAAACAGGAGAGCGAAATGACCCTGCTTGACGTTCCAGACATCATCGACGCTTTGGAGAAGTGGCCTGGACAGATCAAAGTGATTGGCCCCGTATCGGAAGAGCAGCGCATGGCAGCGGCTTTCAGGAAAAGCTCACCCGTCTTGCGACAGGCCTTTGACGAATTCTTTGTCAAACTTCAGGAAGATGGCACCTATATGAGCCTGGTGCGGAAGTATTTTCGTTCGGCCCCTCGTTACTTGCCAACTTATTTTCGTAATCTGCCGAGCGGTCGATAATGCCCGACGCGCTGCCGAATCGCAGCATCTTTCATCTGCTGAAGAGCTACAAGAAGAGTGTTGTTTCTCTTCTATTGTTGATCGTCTATGCGTTAGCTGTTTTCTGGAGCAACTACGAATCTCTGCGGCAATTGCAGACCGATGCTCTTCTTCAGTTTCAACTTGAAACCGAGAAGCAGGCTGCAGCGATCTCTTATTACTTCTCGGAGCGTCGGAACGACATTATTGAACTGGCAGGAGCGGAACCGGTCGTCAGTTTTTTCAAGAACCGTGATCTTGGAATGAGCTATGAGTACGGTCTGGGAATGAACGTTCAGGTAATCGAGGATCGTTTCGAGCAGATCGTAAAACGCAAGCGAATCGGCGAACAGGAAATTTACTCGGGAATGGCCTTGGTCGATAGTGACGGTGAAATGATCGTCAGTTGGAACAGGGTCGAGGGAACTGACGAATTCAGGGCGTGGCTTGCTCCAGATAGCCATGATGCAAACATCCGTCTGGCAAAAAACAGGACCGAGCTGCTGGTCAGTGCGCCGGTCTGGATTAACAAGACCTACCGTGGGGAATTGCTGGCGTGGACCAGTGCCGATACCAGTTTTGCCCAGTTCGGACGAACCCGGCCTCGTTGGCACAACCTGCTTGTCGACCGCCAGACGGTGACACCGCTTGATACCGGAAACGGGGCTTCCAGACTATCACCGGGGCTTGAGCAGTCTCTCAAGGAATTGTCGGGAAGTGGCAACCATACGAGTGTATTGGTGGTTAAAAATAGCCAGGAAAAGGCAGTCATCGCCAAGGTCGATATTGCGCAGACCCCTTTGTCCTTCGTCACCATTTCCATGGAGCACAGTGCTGATCAGGGGACGATGTGGCTGCTACTGCTTGCAGCTGGAGTGATACCGCTCGTTGTTCTGCTGTTCGCGTTTCTCGAGCTTCGTGAGCGTCATCGTCTTGAGCGTTTGAGCGAACAGGCGCGTG
>JAIFNM010000013.1 GCA_020047725.1 Betaproteobacteria bacterium | reverse complement strand
CGCGGCGGGATGACCATGCTGTCATGCTCGAAACCGAAGCCGAGCAGACGGGGATCGTCCCGGTAGGCCAGCGAGCGGTTCCACAGGACTTCTCCAGTGGAAGCGTTCAACAAAACAGCGCTCAGGCTCTGGGTGCTGGCGTCAATTCCCAGGACGGTCCGGGCGGTAGAGGGCATGATTATTCCTTCGTATTAGCGGGTTGGATAAGGTGGTTTGTTTGTGAAGACGATGTCAAAGTTGAGGGTAGACAGTGATCTGGATCAGCATGGGAAAGAGTAGCAGCACTTGATAGCGGAATCACCTGGACTGCACAACAAGCCGCTGGGCTACGGCCTCGTCGGTTACCAGGCAGTTCACGTAGCCGGCCGAAAGAATGGCCTGAATGATGTCAGCCTTGTACATTCCACCCGAAATGAGAATGCTGTGTGGAATAGCTTTCAAATAGGCAGGCGGCATGGCGATGACGGTGTGGTTCAGTACGTGATCGATCGGCGCGCCACTTGCGTCGAGAAAAGTCCCCAACATTTCACCAATGGCTCCAATATTGGCAAGCTCGGGCAAGCGTTGGTAAACGCTGTCAATGCCGATAAGCTTGGTCCTCAGCGACATGTCACCGCAGGACACGATGGCAACGTCTGATTTTCGGGCGCGTTCCATAACTTCATTGACGCCGCTGTGGGTCAGCAGGATTTCGCGGTTCTCTATGCTCGGGCAGTAGATTGGCGCGGTAACGTAGTAACAGTCAGCACCAAGCGTCTTGGCAAGCTCAGTTGAGACTTCGAAGGTATTCATCTCCGAGCCGTGGGCCAACCCGCCCATCAGGGAGACGACAGAGCAATCCTTCAGCTGGCGAGCGCGCAATTGCTTGATGCTGGTACTTAAAGTACGCCCCCACCCCACGGAAATGCACTGACCGTCAGTTATGAGCGTGTCAAGCAGGGAGCTGGCCGCTGCGCCAATCATGCGGCGTTGTTGATCGTCATCACCGACTGTCGGGACCACGGTGACTGATTTGAGCCCGAAAGTTTCCTTGAGTTTTTCTTCCAGCTCCACGCAACTCACCAGCGGCAAGCGGATCTCGACAACGACCGAGCCATCGGCTCTGAGCTGCCCGGCGATCTTGTTGACACGCGCCCGGGCAATGCCGAGACGATCCGAGATTTCCTGCTGGGTTAGTCCTGCGACGTAGTAATACCAGGCGATTCTGGCGCGTAGCTGTTCGCTGCTAAGAGGTATTGACTCGTCGTAACTCATTGCTGGTCTTTCGGGCTGGCGAAACAGTGGCGTACGGCATGCTTAAAAGGTCATCTGCAGTTGATTTGCACATATGTTGCGAAGAAAATACATAAGTACAAACCACAGCCATTTTACCGGTTATCCTGCCGATAAAATGCCCGATTTGTCAGGAAGAGCACATTTGATCCTGTGTCGAAAAGTAAGCGTTCGTCTGCCGTCAAGGCCTTTTGCTTGTCCAACGGTTTCGGGTACGAGAAAAAAGACAAGGCCTGCGTTTAAGCGCAGGCCTTGTCTTTTCGGGCTGTCGAGATCGGTCAATGATCTATAGCCGCATACTTGCCGTTTGGGGTGAATACAGCCAGTTACCCGGTAGATCAATCGTCATCCTGCCCCTTCACTGGCTCCCAATAGGGATCGTAGGGATCATCGGCGTCCCCGGCCAGGAAGCCCATGGAGGGATCGTTCCACTTCCACTCATATCCAGCCATTGAAGCTGGATTGATCTCGCGTCGATCCGTGCCTGCTCTGCGTTCAAGATGGTTTTGCATGATATTTCTCCGGTCGGTTGGTGGTCGGCTAAAAATCGATAGAAGTCTCGTTTAATCAGATCAGCTGAATTTGATCTGACGAGACCGTTGCACTATGCTAGCTTCACCAGATTGAGAATTTCACAAATAGAAATTTCACACTGTTAAGTTGACAAAACCAGTGTGGGGCGTTTTCACATACCTGATTTCACAGGAGCGGCGATGGCAAACCTGAGTCGAAACAGCCATTTTCTTGGGGCAAAGCTGCGCGCCTTGCGCAAGCAAAACCACATGACGCTTGAAGAGTTGTCACAACGCTGCATTCAGATTGATACGCAGGCAGCGCCCTCGGTTTCCTATCTGAGCATGATCGAAAGCGGACGCCGCGTTCCTGCGGAACAAGTATTGCTGTTGCTCGCCAAGGTATTCCAGCGCAGCACCACCTGGTTTTTTGACCAGAATTCCGCGATTGAGCCGGTCAAAGCGGCGCCCGGAACGGGTGGCGCCGCCCGAGCGCCGCTTGAGCCCGCGTTCTTGTTCTCCAAAGAACTGCTCAAGTCGGCGATTCCGGAGTTGCTGTCACAGACCGGCACAACGGGCCGTCAATTCGCTCATCTCCTGATCCGTTCGTACCAGGAAAACTCGCGTAACGAATTTCCTGATCTGGAACGCGCAGCCGAAGAGGTTGGCAAGCGCGCTTTCCCGCTGTCCGTTGACGATGTGATGGGGCTTTGCCGAACCCATGGCCTCGAACTGCGCTGGTTCGAGCGCAAGCCCGTTCTGGCGCTAAGCCAGGGACGTGAGCTGCGCAGCATGGTGCGCTCATTCTACGAAGCTCCGGGCACCGTGTATCTGAACAAGGCGTTGCAGGCCGATCCTGCGCGTCTGAAGTTTGACTTGGCCGCACACATTGCACACAAGGTCTTGCACGGGGGCGACGGAATGAAGTCGGCTCACGCGAGCGGTGGCGACACGGGCGGCAGCCCCGAAGCAGGGCACAACGTTGGCGGAATGGACCCGCGAGACGTGCTGCACGCCTGGCGCGACTTTGAGTGCAGCTTCTTCGCCGGCGCGCTGCTGTGCCCGAAGCAGCCGTTTCGTCGGCTACTGACGCGCGAGCGCTACCGCGTTGAGGTAGGGGGAAAACTCGAACTTACGCCGGCCGTCATCATGCGCCGAATGACCAAAGTCTCGCCCTATCCGTACTGGCATTTTTTCGACGCATATCCACCGGGCATTCTGCGGGCGGTCTATCGCGGCAACGGCATCCCGCTGCCCTGGGGCAACATGTCGCATGCGTCTGATCCGTGTCCAAACTGGGCTGTATTCCGTCTCACCCGCGACAGCAAGGCCATTGCGGGCTCCCAGATTTCGGTGCTGCGCGACGATGACCGCTGGCTGCTGTATTGCTGCCATTCAGTGCGCGCTAAAGACATGGCCGGAAATCCACACGTACTCTCAGTTGGCATCGACCTGATTCCTGCGCTCGAGGCGAATGGTATTGATGCAAGCGCAGTCGTCAATCATATTGCCGAGGAGTGCCAGCGTCGCGGTGGGGTCGCGAAGATACCCAAAGCCGAGGCTGAGGCAATCCGCGCGGTGGCCAATGTGCTCAACATCGAATGGGTTAAGGAATCGCTGTCCAACAGCGCGCAGATCATCTGTCCGCGCAACACCCGCTGCGCCCGTGACGGGAAATGCGAGGGCGTTCATGCCACGGGTGCCCGTGATATTGCCGATGTGCGTCAGGAGATCCTGGACTCCCTGAAAAGTTGATTTCCCTTTTCAAAGGCGGAGAGCCAGTGCCAGCGGAACGAAAAATAGTGCTGAGGCATTGCCGATGATGACGATCGACGCCACCTTGTCCGGCTCCTGATTGTAACGCTCGGAAAAAATGAAATTGGACACCGCCGGAGGCAACGCGCCAAAGAGAAAAAGGATGTCCTGATCGTTGCGACTGAGGCCAGCAAGCTCGCCAAAAAGCCAGGCGATCAACATGCCGGTCAGTGGCGTGGCGATGGCGCCGACGACCCCGATGCCCCAGGCGCCCAATTGAGCCGTCGACAGACGTACGCCGAGAGCAAAGATCATCAAGCCGAGGGAAATATCGCCAAGAATCTTGCTGGCGGCCATCAACGGCGCCCACACCACTATCCCGCTCAAGCTGACGGAAACGCCGAGAGCGGCGGCGACAAAAAGCGGTTCGCGCCAGAGCATGCTCAGCGGCGAGCGACCGGTAATCAGCCAGGAACCAAGTGAAAACTGCAGCAGGGTCACAACCAGCACGAGCACAACGGCGGCACCGAGCGCCTGATCGCCGAACGTCAGGAGCATCAGCGGCAGTCCCATGTTACCGACATTGTTGAACATCACTGGTGGAACCAGTGTTTTGGGCTGATAGCCCAGCAGGCGAGCCAGAGGCCAGGCCAGAACGCCGGAGCCGATCACCACCACCGCACCGCCTATTGCACTCGGAAGATTGTCTGCCAGATTGAAGGATTTTCCGGCTAGTGCCGAAAAAATCAGCGCCGGAAGAAATACTTCCATGTTCAGGCGGTTGGCCGCCAGCATCTCCGGCCGGTGCCGGCGACCGTAAAAATAGCCGACGAGAACGATCAGGAAGATGGGAAAAACGATGCTGATGATTCTGAGTAGCATGAAATAGGCGCTTTTCTGCGTAAGGATTCTGGATGCCATTATGGCCCACGTCGAAGGACGGGGCTGTTTTCTGATGACCGATTCCGCAGCCTGGCTTTTGCCACTTTTACATCAGGGGGCACAGTTAGAGTGTCAAGCATGACGCGGGTGCCCGTTCCCGATTCCAACGTTTACCGTGAAACAGCAATTGCCTACTCGCGATCACCATGACGCGGCTAACTGCCGGCTACGCGGCCTGTGCGCCGAGTTGTTCCTGGGGGAATAGCGCGCCTGAAGTGGCGCGATGTTGGCTGCAATTCGAAGTCTGCAGGGCCTGTACACACCGTTACGGAAACGCTGAACTCGCACAACAGACACGCATATGGGTATTCCCTAGACTGCAGTTGTTGCTTCAGCGTCCCCCGCTGGCAATGTTTGACCCTCCCTGACCCATCGTCAATGATGGGACTTTCAATCCCGCGCCAAACAGGCGTGGGATTTTTTTTGACCCGCTGATTGGGCAGCAACTGAACCGGCTCCGTCTTTTCAAATTGTTACACTTGAGGCGTCATCTGCCTCCGATCCCGCTCGTTAGATTTGTACTGCTTTGATAATGGAAACCAAACCGTGAAAAAATTCTTGATTGCAATGACTGCCGTTGGCGCCATTAGCGCGCCTGTGCACGCGACTGATGTCGGGGTGTCGGTGACCATTGGTCAGCCGGGCTTCTATGGACAGATCGATATTGGCGGCTTTCCCCGGCCCGTGCTTCTCTATCCGCAGCCGGTGATCATCGAACGAGTCCCGGTCGGGCGCCCGCCCATCTATCTGCGTGTTCCTCCCGGTCATGCCAAGCACTGGGGGAAACACTGCCGTGAATACAATGCGTGCGGTGAGCGGGTCTATTTTGTGAGAGACGACTGGTACACCCGGGAATTCGTTCCGCGCTACGAGGAACGGCGAGTTGATTACCGTGATGATCGCAGGGACTACCGAAACGACAATCGCGGTCATGGCCGTGACAAGGATAAGAACAAGGGTCGAGGACGAGAACGCGACTAGTGGTTAGAATGATTTTCTGTAGTCTCACCCTCACAGGAGTATGACATGTCACCCAAATTGACCGCAGTCGCACTTGCAATTGCCATGGCTGGGACGTTTTCCGGAATGCCAGCCTGGTCGCAGACGACAACAGGCACATCGCCCACGTTGCAGAGCGCGTCGACCAAGCCCGAGGTAAAACTCGCGACTCAGTACAGTCCGCTGGCTGGTTCACAAATGAATTCCGAATCGATGATTACTGGATTGCGCGATGGCAAGAACATCCTGCTGATCACTAATCCCACCGGCCCGAATCCCACGGCACCTTCAGTCACGTTCATACCGGCAACTGGCAAGCTTGGCTACGGCGACATCAACATCGCCTTGTCTCTGGCCAAAGCGGATCTGGCCAAACTGGGTATTGCCAACCCGACGCCGGCCCAGCTTGCAGCGGCGCTGAATGGTGGAACGATTACAACCGCCAACGGAACCGCCACCATGGCGGGGGTTCTGGCTCAACGTCAGTCAGGGCTGGGCTGGGGCCAAATCGCCAACGCCATGGGGGTAAAGCTGGGGGCTCTGGTGAGTGCGTCCAAGACCGATAAGGCCGGAAAAAAGGATGGTTCCACTTTGAAAGTGAAGGCCGAGGATTCCAGCAACTCCAGATCACCGGGCAAATCCGAACAGACACAGGCCAGCAACGTTGGTAACAAAGGTGGTAATAGCGGCGGAGCTGGAGGCGGCAACAGTGGCGGTGGTGGTGGTGGTGGCGGCGGTGGCAAGGGTAAATAGTCGCGGCAGTTTTTTCGCGTTGGCCCAGCGATGCCCGTCAATTGGCGATCTACAAAAGCATGCCCTGCGAGCCAATGTTTACGGGCATCCTCAACACATGGCCTGAAGACGCCCTATCCATGCGGCGTGCAGCCTTGTCGATCAAGACACGGCGCGCTTAGGTCGAACGCTCCGACCGATGCTGGTGCGTCGCGGTGTAAATGCCGCTTGCCATGAGAATGGCCATGCCGGCGAACGACCAGAAATCAGGAATGTTGTCGAAGACCAGGTAACCGGCGGCCGTGACCCAGATCAGCTGGGTGTAGCTGAACGGAGCCAGGCTGGAGGCCGGCGCGAGGTCGTACGCCTTGATCAGGATCAGATGGCTGAACCCACCGAGGATGCCGATAAGCGCGAACAAGGCCAGATGCGCTCCGCTCTTCGGCGGCGACCAGGTGTAGAACAATGGGACTGAGAGCAATACGGCGCCCACCAGCCCGGTGTAGAAGAGCGAGGTATAAGAACTCTCAATCCCGGCAAGGCGGCGCGTCAGGATCTGGTACGACGCGAAACAAGCTGCCGTTGCCAGCGGCAAGAGCGATGCCCAGGTGAATACTCCGCTCCCTGGCCGGATGATGATGAGTACGCCGATAAAGCCGCAAACAATGGCGACCCAGCGGGCCGGTTCGACTTTTTCTTTCAGCACGACCACGGCCATGGCTGTTACAAGCAAGGGCGCCAAAAACTGGATTGCCGTCGCTTCCGCGATGGGCATGTACTTTATCGCGGTAACAAAGAAGAGCGAGGCGGCCGTAAGCAAGGCCCCGCGCGCGAACTGAGCCCCTGGCCGTCGCGTACGCACAAGTAAAAGCCCGAGACGTGGCCCCAAGGCGACAACGACCAGCAGGGTGTGCAAAAAGTAGCGCGCCCAGACGACGCTCAATACCGGATAGAACTGCGTCAGATACTTCGAAGTCGAATCCATGACGGCGAACAGGAAGACTGCCGTCACGATCATCAGCATGCCGCGAAAGCTCCGCCTGCGCTGGCCGGACGTCTCATTCATCACGGCGCCTGCGGCCGGAAAAGCTTCATTTATCAGAACACGATTGTTGCAACGGAGCGGAATTCATCTGGCGTCGTGGCTCCAAAACCAAAGAAATCGAGATAGGCGGGATCATCTCAAAGAGCTTATCAGTTCCGACCTGGGTACGGCAACCGCGTTCCCGGGAGACCTTCAGCATGAGCGAAATTTCGACTTTCATCACAGCTTCGCCCTCGAAGGTCGACGGCGACAGTCCGCACGAAAGTCCCAACAAATGGGCGGCCTGTCTTACGGGCGGCCGTCAGTCATCAACCGCCTGTAACTGCCCTGCGGACCGTCGCCAGTACCGCGCGCAGATCCTCGATGGCGATCTGACCCGGTGCCGAACTGCTCTTGCCGACAGCGAAGGTCGCAGCCGAGCCATAAACCCAGCCCATGATGCGTGATAACGAACCGATACCGCCCATCGACATGCTGATCAGCGGAATCTTGAGTGCTTGCCGCGCACGATCCGTCGCCGCGAGTAGCGTCAGCACGTCCTGTTCATTGGTCGGCATCACGGCCACTTTGGCCACGTCGGCGCCCAGGCGTTCGGCCGCAGCAAACTTGCTGTCCAGCATCTCCGCATCGGGCGTCAATTGGAAATTGTGGTACGACATGATCAGCGCAATGCCGTTGGCTGCCGAGACTTCGCGCAGCAGCTTCAAATCCTCAGGGGCGTTCGAGAGCTCATAATCGATCATCTCCACACAGCGCGCCTGACAGGCGGCGGCATACATCGCCACGACAGCCGGTTCGGCAATCGGTATCGGCATTCCACCTTCGCTTACGTTGCGCCGGGTGAGCAACACGGGAATGCCGCCCGAAGCCTTGCGGATGGCCAGCGCAGCATCCACGACGACCTTGACGTCGCCGATGGCTTCGAAAAAGTCGATCCGCCATTCGAGAAGATCGGGCTTCTTCGGGACAATTGCCGCTACTTCATCGAGAATAACCGCCAGCGTTTTCCCAACCAGCGGCGTGATGATCACCGGCAAGGTTCCGCCTCCGAGCGGTTTGCCTTGCACCTGAATTGGTCTGGTTTGATTCATGACAAAGTTCCTCGTGACGTGCCGGTTGCCTGTACCGGATTTTACATGCCCTTGAACAGAGCCTATTCGGCATTCCGTGTGCAGTGAAGATCAAGCACGTCGGAAATAATTTTGGCCGCTTCTGCGGCGCCTTCGTTCCTTGGCAACGGTGGGGCTGCCTGTTCCCACAAATCGCCCAACGACTCAAGCCAGCGTCCGGAAATGAGCGCCGTTTCGGTGATTTCAAGACAACGGGCATTGAGCATCAGCCAGTCAATCAGGCAATCCTGCTCCGGCCAGTCGTTACGGCGCATGAAGATAACAGCCGTGCCGTTGCATGCAGCCTCGGTGAAGGTGCCGTAGCCGGGCTTGGTGAGCACGGCATCGACGCTGCGCAGCAGATCGGTAAAGTGCAGGCCAAGTGGTTCGGTCGCTGTCATGTCGTCGCGCGAAATCAGCCAGCTTTGCGGAACCAGATAGTGCACACCTTCCATGCGGGGCCAGTGTTCGGCTGAGAGATCCTTGGCGAAACCGCCGAAAGCGACCAAAACGAGCTTTATGCCGGGCGGACAAGACAGTTGCGCGAGCAGTGCATCGCGCTGGTCGTGCCCGATGGCTGCGACCGGGGCGATTGCTCGTGTGCGCGACAAGTCGCTCATTGGCATGGCCGGTGTCAGGCGCAGGAAGCATTCTGCGGCACCGTACGCAGCAAGCATTTCGTTGTGAATTGGTTTAGCCCAAGGCTGGTGGCCGAAAAAGTGGGCAAGAAGATCAGCCCAGTTGAGAGAACACATCGAGAGCGAAGGAATGCCCGCCTGTGCGGCAGCGGCCAGCGGCAGGTAGGCAACGTCGGTCAGCACCAGATCGGGCTGGATGCGGCACAGCAACTCGGTCTCAGCGTCGACGCGCTCTCGCCAGTTGGCGTGTTGCGCCCGATAAGCATCGGCCGTTGCGGCCAAGTCGATGCGCACGGCATCGAGCATGACGAAACCGAAATCACTGCGGCCCGACAGATGAATGAAATCGCACTGAACACGTGAAAGCAGTTTTTCGAGAGGCAGGCCACTGCGCACGGTCAGTCGCAAACGCGGGCGTCGGCGGGAGAGATCATTGAGAATTGGCGCGACCTGGGCCAGATGACCAAACCCGTGCGAGGAAATATCAACGAAAAGATGCGGCGGGTGGCTCATTAGACAAGCAAGGTCTAAACAAAACGCGCCAGCATTGCCCCCGGCAGCTCAGTTGGCAGTGGGATCCAGACACGGTGGCCGTTACCTGGCGCAACGGAGAGGGGCGCTCCATCACCGCTTTCCATGCGCTCCAGAGCGACTTCGAAATTACCCGAGGGGTGGATGACCTCGATGCGGTCGCCAACGGAAAAGCGGTTCTTTACATCAATCTGGGCCAGTCCGCGTGCTGCATCCCAACCGATCACATCGCCTACATACAGGCTGCGTCCGGATTCGGAATGGCCGCGCAGATAGTTCTGCATTTCGTGCTCGTGGTGGCGCTGATAAAAGCCGTCGGTGTAGCCGCGATTAGCCAGTCCTTCAAGTTCGCCGAGCAGCGCCGGGTCGAAAGCACGGCCTGCTACCGCGTCGTCGATAGCGCGGCGATAGACCTGCGCGGTGCGCGCCACGTAGTAGGGCGACTTGGTACGCCCTTCGATCTTCAGCGAGTCGACGCCGATTTCGATCAGGCGCTGTACATGTTCGATTGCGCGCAAATCCTTCGAGTTCATGATGTAGGTACCATGCTCGTCTTCTTCAATCGGCATCAACTCGCCGGGGCGCTCCTTCTCTTCAAGCAGCCAGACCTTGGCGCTGGAATGCACATCACCCCCGGCAT
>JAIFNM010000187.1 GCA_020047725.1 Betaproteobacteria bacterium | reverse complement strand
CCGCCCAGAAAACGAGCGGTATGAATATGGCCAGGCTGCCGAAGAAGATGGCCGGGCTGTAACTGGCTCGATCCTCGCTGATCGGTGCCAGCAGCCACCAGCCATGGCTGGTGGCGGTGAAGCCCAGCCCGCTGCCTACGAGCAGGCGCGTGACTGGATCAAGCAATGCGATGACGACATTGGGGAACAGGCCGAGCAAAACGCAGCCGACGGCCAGCCAGAGCAGGCCGAGGCGCTCAAGGCGGCTGGCATCATGGGCTTGTGCTAGTTTTTCTTCACGCGGCTGACCGAGAAAGACGACACCAAAGAACTTGACCATGGCGAAACCGGCGAGCGCAGCAATCAGCGCGACGGCACCGGCCACGGCTGGCAGCAGCATATTGAGATAACCCTGCGGCAGTCCGGCAGTAAACAGGAAGCTTTGCAGCAGCAGCCATTCCGAGACGAAGCCGTTAAGCGGCGGCAAGCCAGCGGAGGCCAGAACGCCGACCAGCGCCAGCCAGGCGACCCACGGCATGCGGTGAATAAGACCGCCGAGTTTGCCCAGGTTGCGTTCGCGCGTGGCATGCAGTACCGAGCCTGTGGTCAGAAAGAGCAGGCTCTTGAAAAAAGCATGGTTCAGGCAGTGGTACAACGTTGCGGTCAACGCCAGCGCGGCGAGGTTGGGCAGCGAGAATGACTTGAAGATCAGGGTTAGGCCGAAACCGACGAAAATCAGCCCGATGTTCTCGATTGAGGAATAAGCGAGCAGGCGCTTCATATCTGTTTGCACGGTCGAGAAGATGACGCCGAACAGCGCAGTTGCCAACCCGAGCACCAACAGCAATGCACCCCACCACCAGAGTTGGGCATGCAGCAAATCGAAGCTGACACGCAGCAGGCCGTAGATGGCCGTTTTGAGCATGACACCACTCATCATCGCCGAGACTGGTGAAGGCGCAGCCGGGTGCGCTTCGGGTAGCCAGATATGCAGCGGCAATAGGCCGGCCTTGGCACCAAAACCAAAGAGCGCAAGCAGGAAGGCAACGGTTGGCCAGAAACCCTCGTGGTAAAAGTCGCGCATGGCGTCAAAGGTGTAGTCGCCTGTGCTGCCGGCCATTACGCCAAAGGCCAGGAGTATGCCCACCGCGCCGATGTGCGCCACCAGCAGGTAGAGATAACCGGCACGCCTGATTTCGGCGTGCCGATGTTCTGCGGTAACCAGAAAGAACGAGCTGAGCGCCATTGATTCCCAGGCCACCATGAAGGCATAACCATCATCGGCCAGCATGACAAAGGCCATGCTGGTCAGGAAGGCATGGTAGAGAAGACATTGCAGGCCATGCTCCGCGCCTTCGCTCTTGCGCATATAGCCGGCGGCGTAGATCGAAATACCGGCGGCGGTGCCGCCAAGTAGAAAGAGGAAAAAGGCCGACAGCGCGTCGAGGCGCAGATGGAAGGGAAGGTCAGGCAGACCGATCGGCATGACCAGGACTTGCGGACCGGAAACGATGCCGGCTAGTGCCAGGATGGCAAGAATCAGCGCGAGGACGGCGCCGAGAGGAAACAGAACACGGCTGATCAGCGTGAAGTTGCGCGGGAAAAAGACACCGGCGACGCCGATCAACAGCCAGCCCAGAGCAGTAAGCAGCACCCAGTCGATCAGCAGCCATTGGCCCATGGGTTAATTGCCTTCCCGAGCGGTGTTGGCTGGCCGTTTGAGCAATTCGCGCAGAATTCGCGATGCGGCCCAGAGCATCAACGCCAGGCCGACGACAAGAACGGTAATCGCTTCCAACGTGCTGGTCGGGAAGCCTGCGATGAAAAGCGCTTTTCCCTGTGCCAGCCACAGCGCGCCGGTGGCAAACAAAACCATGCCTGCGACATCGAAGATGGCGTAAAGCAGGATCTTTAGGGTGAGCTGGGGGCGCGGTGCTTTCTGCATGACTGGGTTATTTTACGCGCATTCCAGGCTGAGCCCCAGCGTCCGGGGTGAGCAAAAAAATGCCGGGTGCCTTGCCATCCGAATCCGATGCCGCCATGACCATGCCTTCGGAGAGACCGAACTTCATCTTGCGCGGCGCGAGGTTGGCGACCATCACCGTCATGCGGCCGATGAGTTGCGCCGGGTCGTAGGCCGACTTGATGCCGGCGAAGACCTGTCTCGGTTTCTCTTCGCCGATGTCGAGCGACAGGCGGATCAGCTTCTCGGCGCCCTCGACGTGGCCGGCATCGACGATGCGCGCGATGCGCAGGTCGACTTTCATGAAGTCGTCGATGCTGATGAATGCGCCATCGGCTTCAGATGCTTTGGCTGGCGTTGCGGCAACCTTTTCCGGTTTGGCTTCGGTTTTTTCGACGGCAGGGGCGGCTTGCTCGGTGGGTGCCAGCGAGGCCTTGTTGGCTTCGACCAGCGCGGCAATCAGCTTGGGCTCAACGCGGGTCATCAAGTGGCTGTAGGCGTTGATAGTGTGCCCGGCCGGCAGCGGTGTGGCGACGTCGCTCCAGGTCAGCGGGGCAATCCCGAGGAAGGCTTCAACGGCTTCGGCGACCTTCGGCAGTACCGGTTTGAGGTAGAGCGTGAGCAGACGGAAGGCTTCGATTGCTTCCGAGCAGGCGGCGTGCAGTTCGGCTTCCTTGCCTTCCTGCTTGGCCAGTTCCCAAGGCTTGCGTTCGTTGACGACGACGTTGGCGGCATCGGCCAGGGCCATGATTTCACGCTGGGCGCGACCGTACTCGCGGTCTTCGTAGGCCTGAGCGATGCTTGCTGCCGCGTCACGCAGCGGTATGAGCCATTCAGCATCGGTCGCGGCGATTTTGCCGCCGAATTTCTTGCCGATAAAACCGGCGCAGCGGCTAGCGATATTGACGTACTTGCCGACCAAATCCGAATTGACGCGAGCGACGAAGTCCTCAAGATTGAGGTCGATGTCTTCCATCGTGCTGTTGAGCTTGGCGGCGTAGTAGTAGCGCAGCCATTCGGGATTGAGACCGGTTTGCAGGTAGCTTTCGGCGGTAATAAAGGTGCCGCGCGATTTGGACATCTTGGAGCCATCGACGGTCAGGAAGCCGTGCGCGAAGATGCTCGTCGGTGTGCGGAAGCCGGCGTGTTCCAGTTCGGCCGGCCAGAACAGGGCGTGGAAGTAAAGGATGTCCTTGCCGATGAAGTGATACAGCTCGGTTTTGCTGTCCGGCTTGAAATACTCGTCGAAGTCGATGCCCTGTTTGCCGCACAGGTTCTTGAACGAGCCCATGTAGCCGATCGGCGCGTCGAGCCAGACGTAGAAGTATTTGCCCGGTGCGTCGGGGATTTCAAAGCCGAAGTACGGGGCGTCGCGCGATATGTCCCAGTCGGTGAGCTTGTTTTCACCGTCCGCGCCGAGCCATTCCTGCATCTTGTTGGCGGCTTCCGGTTGCAGATGGCCGGCTTCCCGCGTCCAGCGGCGCAGGAAACTCTGGCAGCTGTCGCCGGAGAGCTTGAAGAAGTAATGATCGGAGTTGCGCAGTTCGGGCTTGGCGCCGGAAATGGCCGAATACGGGTCTTTCAGGTCGTTCGGCGTGTAGGCCGCGCCGCAGTTTTCGCAGTTGTCGCCGTACTGATCCTTGGCGCCGCATTTGGGGCATTCGCCCTTGATGAAGCGATCCGGCAGGAACATCTGCTTGACCGGGTCGAAATACTGCTCGATGGTACGCTTCTCGATCAGGCCGGCTTTTTGCAGGCGGGCATAGATCAGGTTGGCGCAGTCGCGGGTTTCGTCCGAGTGCGTCGTATAGAAATTATCGAAAGCGACATGGAAACCGGCAAAGTCGCGTGAATGCTCGCCATGCACGCGCTCGATCAGCGCTTCCGGCGTAATGCCGTCCTTCTCCGCGCGCAACATGATCGGCGTGCCGTGCGTATCATCGGCGCAGCAATACCAGCATTCGGCGACCTTGTCTTTCGGCTGCATCTTCTGGAAGCGTACCCAGATGTCAGTCTGGATGTATTCGACCAGGTGACCGAGGTGGATTGAGCCATTGGCGTAAGGCAGAGCAGAGGTAACGAGGATTTTGCGGGTCATGGACGGGATTCGATCTTTGTTGGGGCGAAACGCGCATTCTAGCAAATGGCGGAGGACCGGAATCCACCGCAAAGGCGCAAAGGGGCAAAGAATACGCAAAGAAGCGCAAGTTCTTTCGCTGCCGAATAACAATTGGCATGAATTCCGGGTTCCTTTGCGCTTCTTTGCCTCTTTGCCTCTTTGCGCCTTTGCGGTGGGCGTCGGCTTTTGTTGGTAGAGTGCAGGCCTTCGCGTTTTCGAGTAAACTGGACAAAATTAGTCGGGTATATCCAAAAGGAGTGCATAATGGCAATAACGATGGAGGCCGTCCAGGCGGCGCTGAGTGGGCTGATCGATCCGAATACGCAGAAGGATTACGTTTCGACGCGTTCGGCGAAGAACATCAAGGTTGATGGCGACAAGGTCTCGCTGGATATCGAGCTGGGTTATCCGGCAAAAACGCAGCTTGAAGTGATCCGCAGCGCCGTGGTGACGGCGATCAAGGCGCTTTCAGGCGTCGGTAGTGTCGAGGTCAATGTCTCGATCAAAGTCGTGGCGCATGCCGTGCAGCGCAATCTGAAGCCGCTGAAAGGCGTCAAGAACATCATCGCCGTTGCCTCTGGAAAGGGCGGCGTCGGTAAGAGCACGACGGCCGTCAATCTGGCGCTGGCGCTGGCGCAGGAAGGTGCCAATGTCGGCTTGCTCGATGCCGATATCTACGGCCCGTCGATCCCGCAGATGCTCGGTCTGGCCGGCCAGCAGCCGGAATCCGAAGACGGTACGTCGATGGAGCCACTCAAGGCCTACGGTGTGCAGACGATGTCGATTGGCTTCATGGTCGACGTTGATTCGCCGATGGTCTGGCGCGGCCCGATGGTCACCCAGGCGCTGGAGCAACTGCTCAACCAGACCAACTGGAACGATCTGGACTACCTCATCGTCGACATGCCTCCGGGTACTGGCGATACACAGTTGACCCTGGCGCAGAAAGTGCCGGTGACCGGCGCCGTCATCGTCACGACGCCGCAGGACATCGCGTTGATCGATGCGCGCAAGGGATTGAAGATGTTCGACAAGGTCGGCATTCCGATTCTTGGCCTCGTTGAAAACATGAGCATCCATATCTGCACGAAGTGCGGCCACGAAGAGCATATCTTCGGTCACGGCGGCGGCGAGCAAATGTGCAAGGACTACGATGCAGAATTCCTCGGTGCCTTGCCGCTGGAACTGGCGATTCGCGAAATGGCCGATGCCGGCAAGCCGACGGTTGTCGGTGCTCCGGACTCCCGTGCCGCCGATATCTACCGGACCATTGCCCGCCGCATTGCCGTGAAAGTGGCCGATCGCGCCAAGGATATGAGCGCCAAGTTCCCGAACATCGTGGTGCAGAGTACCTGACCGTTACGGGCGCCACTGGCTTCTGCTTGGTGTTGAGAGGGCAATCGGACGACGTGTCGGCTGGTTGCCTTTTTCATCAATAAGGCCAGGGCGACGGTAACGAGTTTTCGAGGAAGAAAAGACTGTTTGTCGCGCGGTGCTGCTCGCCATGCAGACGGTCGAGTCGCTCAATGATCTGGCGCTTTTCCTTCTCATCCTTGGTGCGCCCAAGTTGTCTCGTCAGGCTGTTGCGCTCGTGTTCGATGGCTTCGATGCGTGCCCGGGCGCGCTGGACGTTCAGTCCGTTTTCGTAGGCGCGGCGGTAGGCGAATTCAAGCCCCGGCGGGCAGATGCCGCCGCGATACATGCCGCCATTGCGACCCGCCTCGTAGCCGCGCCCTGAGGCGCAGAAGTCGTGAAGCCCCGCGTCGTAGCCGTTCAGGAATGCGGGCTCAAGATCGGGTGGACAGAGTCCGTGATACGAATCGCCCTGCCGTCCGCTGCGCATTCCCTGGCCGGGTGTGCAAAAACCTCTCACTCCTTCGTTCCAGCCGGCGCGGTACTCGGTTACTCCGGGGACGATGCCCAGTTCTTCGCAGGCTTCCGCATGCTTTGTGATCCGTGCGTCGGTGAAGCCCAGTCGGCCGTCATCAAAGCCAATGCTGCGCCAGTCGCCGGCGAGGCACTGGTTCTTGCTCAGCGAGGGAGTGGCGCAACCCGATAGCAGCGAGATCAAAAGGCTGCCAATCAGCGCCGTAGTGCTTAACCTTGAAGTATTTCTCATGGCGACATAACGGCGACAGGTTGTTCGTGGTTGACCTTCGGCTTGCCATGATTCAGACGCAGCCGATGTGGATTGCTTGAAACGCCCATGAATAGGCAGTCTACAGAGCATCTGTCGTGCAAGCCGCATGCTCTCTTGTTCTTGCGGCATAGGTTCTCGAGAAGGTCGTCTTTCTTGCCTCTCAGGGCTGTTGCTGTCCGGTTGATTCCGCGGGTCGAACCCGGTTGCGGCTTATGAATTGCACGGTGCAAAGCAATTCCCCACGCGTCTCCGTAAACCGTAAAATAGCCGCCTTTCTTCAACGCGTCCCGGGTAATCAGCAATGTCCATCAAATCCGATAAGTGGATCCGCCGCATGGCGGAACAACACGGCATGATCGAGCCGTTCGAGCCGGATCAGGTGCGCTTTGTCGATGGTCGGAAGGTCGTTTCCTACGGCACATCGAGCTACGGCTACGATATCCGCTGTTCGCGTGAATTCAAGCTGTTTACCAATATCAACTCCACCATCGTCGATCCGAAAAATTTCGACCCCAATTCCTTCGTTGAAGTGAACGCCGATTTTTGCATCATCCCGCCGAACTCGTTCGCGTTGGCGCGTACCGTCGAGTATTTCCGCATTCCGCGCAACGTGATGACGATCTGCCTTGGCAAGAGCACGTATGCGCGCTGCGGAATCATCGTCAATGTCACTCCCTTCGAGCCCGAGTGGGAAGGCTACGTGACGCTGGAGTTTTCCAATACCACGCCGCTGCCGGCCAAGATCTACGCCAACGAGGGCTGTGCGCAGGTGCTTTTCTTTGAAGCCGACGAAGTCTGCGAAACGTCTTACAAGGATCGCGGCGGCAAATATCAGGGGCAAGTCGGTGTGACGCTGCCTAAAATTTAACCTCTTTCGACACAGAGTACACAAAGACACAGAGAGCATGGAGAATTGCCGAAAATGCTTTTCTCCGTGCGCTCAGTGGTTCCGTACCCCAAGGGTATTTTCTTCGGGGCATTTTCTTTGGGTCGAAAGCGTTTTGCTTTCTTGGAGTTGCCATGCGCTTTCATTTTCCAATCATCATCATTGACGAAGATTTTCGTTCGGAGAACGCCAGTGGTCTCGGTGTCCGGGCGCTCGCCGAAGCGATCGAGAAGGAGGGTATTGAGGTGCTCGGCGTCACCAGCTACGGTGACCTGACCTCGTTTGCCCAGCAGCAGAGCCGTGCTTCGGCCTTCATCCTGTCGATTGACGATGATGATTTCAGCAGCGAAGAAGCCGATGGGACCATCGCCGAACTACGCGCCTTCGTGAGTGAGATTCGCTGCCGCAATGAGGATATCCCGATCTTCCTGTACGGCGAAACACGTACTTCGCGTCACATTCCAAACGATGTGCTGCGCGAGTTGCACGGCTTCATTCACATGTTCGAGGATACGCCCGAGTTCATCAGCCGCTACGTCGTGCGTGAAGCGAAGACCTATCTGAAGAGCGTGCCGCCGCCCTTCTTCCGTGCGCTGACGCATTACGCTTCGGACGGTTCCTACTCCTGGCACTGCCCAGGGCATTCGGGCGGCGTGGCCTTCCTGAAAAGCCCGGTCGGGCAAATGTTCCATCAGTTTTTTGGCGAGAACATGCTGCGTGCCGATGTCTGCAACGCGGTCGAGGAACTCGGTCAACTGCTTGACCACACCGGCCCGGTCGCCGCGTCGGAGCGCAACGCGGCGCGCATTTTCAATGCCGATCATCTGTATTTCGTAACCAACGGCACGACGACGTCGAACAAGATCGTTTGGAACTCGATCGTGGCTTCCGACGACATCGTTGTCGTGGACCGCAACTGTCATAAGTCGATTCTGCACTCGATCATCATGACCGGCGCCATTCCGGTTTTCCTGATGCCGACGCGCAACCACTTCGGCATCATCGGGCCGATCCCGAAGGAGGAATTCCTTTGGGAAAACATCCAGAAAAAGATCGACGCCAATCCGTTTGCCCGTAACAAGAGCGCCAAGCCGCGTGTGCTGACGATCACCCAGAGTACCTACGACGGCATCCTCTACAACGTCGAGGAAATCAAGGAAATGCTCGACGGCAAGATCGATACGCTGCACTTCGACGAAGCCTGGTTGCCGCATGCCGCCTTCCATGATTTTTATGGTGACTATCACGCCATCGGCGCTGATCGTCCGCGCTGCAAGGAGTCGATGGTTTTTGCCACGCAGTCGACGCACAAGTTGCTGGCCGGCCTGTCGCAGGCGTCGCAGATTCTGGTGCAGAACTCGGAAACCCGGGAACTCGACCGTGACATCTTCAACGAGGCGTATCTGATGCACACCTCGACGTCGCCGCAGTACGCCATCATTGCCTCGTGCGACGTGGCGGCAGCGATGATGGAAGCGCCGGCCGGTACGGCACTGGTGGAAGAGTCGATCGCCGAAGCGCTCGATTTCCGCCGCGCCATGCGCAAGGTGGATGAAGAGTGGGGCGCTGACTGGTGGTTCAAGGTCTGGGGGCCGGACGATCTTTCGGAAGAAGGGATTGAAGAACGCGAGGCCTGGATGCTCAAGCCGGGCGAGCGCTGGCACGGTTTTGGTCAGCTGTCCGACGGCTTCAACATGCTCGACCCGATCAAGGCTACCGTCATCACGCCGGGACTCGACGTTGATGGCGAGTTTTCCGAGCGCGGCATTCCGGCGGCGATTGTCACCAAGTATCTCGCGGAACATGGCGTTATCGTCGAGAAGTGCGGCCTGTATTCCTTCTTCATCATGTTCACCATCGGTATCACCAAGGGCCGCTGGAATACGATGGTGACCGAACTGCAGCAGTTCAAGGACGATTTCGACAAGAATCAACCGTTGTGGAAGGTCTTGCCTGAGTTCGTGGCCAAGCATCCGATTTACGAGCGCATCGGCCTCAAGGACCTGTGCCACCTGATCCACGGGGTTTACGCGGTCAATGACGTAGCGCGCCTGACCACCGAAATGTACCTGTCGAACATGGAGCCGGCGATGCGGCCGGCGGACGCCTTCGCCAAGATGGTGCACCGTGAAGTTGACCGTGTGCCGATCGACGATCTTGAAGGACGCATTACCAGCATGCAGGTGACGCCTTATCCGCCGGGCATTCCTCTGTTGATTCCAGGCGAACGCTTCAACGGAACGATCGTTCGTTACCTCAAGTTTGCACGCGACTTCAACGTGCAGTTTCCCGGCTTCGAAACCGATATTCACGGACTGGTCAAGGAAGTGGTTAACGGCAAGGCGGCCTATTTCGTCGATTGCGTGCGCTGACCTGCTGTGGTACGTAACAAAAGCGGTGACCTCGGTCGCCGTTTTTGTTGGCTGAAAGGTCAGCGGCGTCGATACGCAACAAATGAAAACACGGGGCCTGACGTGCCTTTCTGGTTTTTGCGCGAGATTTCTTCCCATTCCTCGGGCAGTACATCCGGGAAAAATACATCGCCGGTAAAATCCTGGGCAATTTCCGTCAGATAAAGCCGAGAGGCTACGGGTAGCGCTTGCCGATAGAGTTCGGCTCCACCGATGACGAACACCTCAACGGCTTCGCCGGCCACGCGAATCGCGTCGTCGAGCGAGCCCGCAAGAGTGGCGCCGGGTGCCTGATACGCCAGGTTGCGGCTGACCACGATATTGTGCCTTCCGGGCAGCGGGCGGAAGGAGTCCGGAAGCGACTCCCAGGTCTTGCGTCCCATGATCACCGGCTTGCCGCGCGTCGTCTCGCGGAAGTACCGCATGTCTTCCGGCAGGTGCCAGAGCAGTTGCCCCTTGTTGCCAATGGCGCGGTTTTTTGCAATTGCCGCAATCAATGAAATCATGATGGGATTCTATACAGCGACCGGTGCCGCGATATGCGGATGCGGATCGTAGCCTTCCAGCGCGAAATCTTCGAAGCGGAAGGCGAAGATATCCCTGACTTCAGGGCGGGCGGATTTCGCGAGCCAGTTGCAGCTGCACCTGATCGAAATGGTTGCTGTAGAGGTGAGCGTCACCGAAGGTATGCACGAAATCGCCAGGTTGGTAATTGCAGACCTGTGCCAGCATCATCGTGAGCAGGGCGTAGGAGGCGATGTTGAAAGGAACGCCAAGGAAAATATCGGCACTGCGCTGGTAGAGTTGGCAGGAGAGCTTAGCGCGCTGGTCGGTGTCTCCCGATGCCGCCGGGGCGACATAGAGCTGGAAGAACGCATGGCAGGGTGGCAGCGCCATACTGTCGACGTCGCTCGGGTTCCATGCGGTGACGATGTGTCGGCGCGAGTCGGGATTCTTCTTCAGGCCGTCGATAAGCTGAACGATCTGGTCGATTCCACGGCCATCCGGTGTTTTCCAGTGCCGCCATTGATGCCCGTACACCGGGCCCAGATCGCCGTTTTCGTCCGCCCATTCATCCCAGATGCGGAC
>JAIFNM010000311.1 GCA_020047725.1 Betaproteobacteria bacterium | reverse complement strand
AATCGTTTCACGACCTCGGCCCTTGCGCGACTACGCACCCTCTCAGTGTCTTTCATCATCAGGGGTGCCGTGCTACTGCATGAAAGTTAGGCGGGTTTTTACGGTGGGCAGACGCTTCTGAATCTTGATTTCTGTCGTCCGTCTGGCTAGACTCCTCTCCCGCACAATTAGCTTGATTCCTTTCCTCTCATAGAGGCTTGAATGTTGGAGATTGCAGTAATCCGATAACTCAGACCCTGCGTCAGCAGTGTGTTTCGGTTATCGATGAGCACAAATGCTTGGCGAGTACCTTCTGGAGCTCGCTGTTTTTGTACGTTCAGATTACTGCATACGGATTTCCAACATGAATTTTTCCAAACAGCAACAACAGGTTTTTCACGCACTCGCCGAACGTGCTTACACAGGACATCGTTGCGATACTTCAGGGCGGGTGATATCGGTCGCAAGCGATACTGGCGACGGCGAGTTCATCGCGCGGGTGACAGCGGTTGATCGCGACCAATACATCATCAGGAATCAAGACGGTGAAGTGCCCGCCGGGTTGACGGGCAGGTTGGTCTACACCCGCGAGTCCCGAAGCGATTTGCCATGCGTCGGTGACTGGGTTGGTGTGCAATATCACGATTCCGGAACCCATGCGAGCATTCATCTCATATTGCCAAGGACGTCGTTCCTGAGACGAAAAAGTCCAGGGAAAAATGTCGAGTTCCAGATGATTGCTGCGAATATTGACGTGGCCTTCATTGTTCAGTCCTGCCACTATGATTTCAATGTGCGAAGACTTGAACGCTATCTCGTGATGGTCAACGAAGGCCATATTGAGCCGGCAATACTGCTGACCAAGACCGACCTGATCAGCGCAGAGGAATTGGAACACCTGGCCGAGAAGATTCGTCACGCGGGCATAACCGTAAAAGTCTTTGCTCTCAGCAATGTAACCGGGACGGGCGTTGATCAGATCCGGACGCTTATGCTGCCCGGAAGAACATACTGCTTGCTCGGCTCATCCGGCGTTGGCAAGACGACGTTGATCAATCGTCTTGTTGGCGATTCCAGCCTGGAAACAGGAGAAGTCAGCGATACGGGCGAAGGCAGGCATACGACTACTCGGCGCCAGCTCATTGTGCTTGAGCATGGCGCACAATTGATCGATATGCCGGGAATGCGCGAATTGGGCATGCTCGGGGTCAGCGAAGAGATCAACGATAGTTTTGCCGATATTCAGGAGCATTCGAAGAACTGTCGCTTCGCAAATTGCACTCACACCAACGAGCCGGGCTGCGCCGTTCAGCGAGCCATAGCGCACGATGAACTGGATGCAGCTCATTTTCACAGCTATCTGAAGCTCAAGAAGGAATCTGAGTTTCACGAAATGTCCTATCTTGAAAAGCGCAAGAAAGACCGAGCGTTTGGGCAATTCGTTCGTTCCATCCAGAAAACCAAAGAAAAACGAAATGAACGCTAGAGCGGACGTATCAAGTGACAACCCGACTGTGCCTCCGTTGCACGTGCCAGCTGGGGCAATCCATGCGGACGTGCTTCAAAAACAGGCAATCTCGACTACATGCAAAGGAATCAGGATGATCATTCGTAATGAAACCACGTCAGACATTGACGCAATATCAGAAGTAACGGAAGCCGCATTCCGAACTCTTCAAATCAGCAATCACACAGAGCAATTCATAATCGAGGCGTTACGCGAAGCCAACGCATTGACTGTTTCGCTGGTGGCCGAGATTGATGAACTCGTGGTTGGCCATATAGCCTTCTCACCTGTAACGATTTCCGATGGCAGTCCAAATTGGTATGGCCTTGGCCCGGTCTCAGTTTTGCCGGCTCATCAGAAGCAGGGCATTGGAGGATCACTTGTAAATGAAGGACTGTCCTTGCTACGGGCTTTAGGTGGCAAAGGCTGTGCCCTTGTAGGTGATCCGGCCTTCTATCAACAGTTCGGTTTTAGAAACATCCCGGCGTTGGTTTATCCGGACATCCCGCAAGAGTATTTTCTGGTCTTGCCGTTTGATAGCGAAATACCTTGCGGTACTGTCGTGTTTCACAAGGGCTTCCTGGCAAAGCCTGACTAGTAGTCAGTCACTGAGAAGGCAATGGATAACCCCGTCATTCCGGGCTTGACCCGGAATCCAGTTAGTGCGCCACTGGCTCTGTACCCCAGGGGTATTTCCTGCGGGGCACATTTCCTTCGGTCAGATTCCGGGTCAAGCCCGGAATGACGAAGTTTTTATGTCCATTCGATTCAACATGACTGACTGCTAGCGCGTCCTGTGCTCAAGACGCTGCGCGGTTTAGCCGCGCAGCGTCGGCCAGTAGCCAGTCATGTTGAAAAAATGGACTTCCGTTTTAGGCGTAGCTTTGTAGTGCCCATGGATAGGCACTCTTCAACGTATTGGTCTGAAGATTGCCGTTTTTATTGGCTGATAGGGGCGGCAAGTTGCAGATCGCCATTTCATGCAGGTTCCAGGTCGTCCTCTGCTCATGCAATCAACTCAAACACAGTCTCTCGGCACGACTGCGTCCTACCGCCCCCGTTTAAGACTTCCCGGCGGGTAACCGAAGCGGTTTTTGAACGCGGCGCTGAAATGATTGACGTGTGAATAACCGAGTCGTACGGCAAGCGTCTTCATTGGAACCGGATCGCTCGACAGGATTGCATGGGCCTGCGCGAGGCGGTGTTCCGTGATGAAACAGTAGATCGACTGCCCGTATTTCGCCGCGAAATCGGCATTCAGCCGTCGAGCTGAAATACCGAACTCCTTCGCCAGATCAATCAGGGTCGGTATTCGCCCTTCCAGATTGACTAGATGGTGATGCAATTCTTCAACTTTCCTGGCGGAGGCGGGCAGAGAGGTGGAGACTGCTGAATCAGTCGACATCACGAAGTTAAGCAATCCGGCAAGGTAGTCGAGTATTCGTGCCTGTGCGAACAGTTTCCGTGCAGCACCCGAGAACTGGCCTGACATGGCCTCCCGCAAAGGAGCACTGACATACATTGGCATGGGAACCACCACGGTCTGGCGTTCCTTGCTCAATCCCAGGCGAACCAGCAGTACTTCGGCCACGTCCTCCCCCAGCAGTGTTCTCATCAGACTGACAGGGACGACGACTGATTTCATTTCGGAAGTCACGCCCCCCTCGACCAGCACTTTGGCTTGCCAAATCTGCTTGTGGCGAAAGGTATCGCGGCCGGGGAAAGCCACGATCTCGATCGGCGGTTGATTGCGGCCATTCCAGTACTCATGGTGGCAGCCCAGGCCGGACAGCCAGATCTGGGCATTGAACGCGGGTTCGTCCGAGATGCCATCCACATCCATCAATGGAATTAGCTGGCCCCGTGGCGATGGTTCCATGGCATGTACTGCGCGATAGAGAACGATACCGTCAGCGAAGGACAGGCTATCGATCCAAGCCTCGCCAATCTCGGATGGCATGACATAGGGCAAGCGCTGAAGATCCGGACCGTCTCTATCCAGTACAAGCTCATCACGATCAGACGCGAGCAACCACGAAAACTTGAACAGTTCATTGGGGGCGATGATTTTCATACGACAAGTCTACGCGGTATACCCATCCCTAAATCACCGGCTGCATGATTACGTATAACAAAGTCACGATCTCGTGTATTACCATCCGCCAGGGCTAGTGCGAGTTTTCTATCATGTCTGACAACCTTGTTTTGTCAGAAAGCGATGAACCCCTCTATTCCATATACACCACTGATGGCCGCATTGCTGGCCATCGCCTCATGCTCCGTTCAAGCCCAGGCAGTACCAGACGCCGGTGCCCTGCAACGTGAAGCCGAACGTCAACCCCGCCAGTTGCCCAAACCTGGCCCACAGACCGTGCCGCAAACCCCAGCCCCCGCTGCGGCCGATACCGTGCGCGTCACCGTCAAAGCCTTCCGCATAACCGGCAACACCCTGATTGGTGAGCCGGAACTGCAAGCCGTGCTGGCCCCCTGGGTCGGCCGGGAACTCGGCTTCAGCGAATTGCAACAGGCTACCAATGCGGTCGCCGAAGCCTATCGCAAACGCGGCTGGTTCGCCCGACCGCAACTTCCGGCACAGGATGTCAGCAGCGGCGTCATCACCATCAACATCCTCGAAGGCCGTTTTGGGGAAGTTCGCATTGACGACGGCGGCAAGCAATTGCGACTTGATCGCGCCATGATCAGCGACACCATGACCGCGCGCCAGCAGTCGGGTGACCCGCTCAATCTGGATTCCCTCGAACGCAGCAGCAACATCCTCAACGACACGCCCGGCGTGGCCGTCGTTACGGTACTCACCACGGGCAAGAGTCTGGCCGAGTCCGATGCGGTCATCAAGGTGCAGGATAAACCGCTGTTTTCCGGTACGACTCAGGTCGACAACACAGGCAGCCGTTCCACCGGCGAACAAAAACTTTCCATCAGCCTGTCGCTCGACAATCCCGGCGGCAAGGGCGACCAGCTCGGTGTTAATGCCAACGGCAGTGAAGGCAGCGTTTATGCCAAGCTCGCCTATTCGCTGCCGGTCGGCAACGATGGCCTGCGGGTCGGTATCAACACCTCGCTGCTGCAATACAAACTGGTCGGCGACGACTTCGCAGCCCTCCAATCCAAAGGCGACGCGCAAACCTACGGAATCAACGTCAACTACCCGCTATTGCGCAGCGGCACCAAAAATATTGCCTTGGCCGGCGCGCTTGACCGTAAAACCTACTACAACGAAGCCAACCAGCTCGCCACCTCCGAAAAGAAAGTGCATGCCCTGCTTATCTCGCTCACCGGCGATCTGCTCGACGGCTTAGGCAATGGCGGCATGACGCTGTGGGGCATCAATACCACCTTTGGCAATGTCGATCTTTCGGCCAATGCCACCAACGAAACCACCGACCGAAACGGCCCGCGTACCGCAGGCAGTTACTCCAGGATCGGTGCCAACATCGCGCGTCTGCAACGCCTGAGCGACAAAGCCACCCTGTGGGCCTCAATCAGCGGTCAATACGCAGGCAAGAATCTAGATTCCTCGGAAAAATTCACCCTCGGCGGACCCTCCGGCGTGCGCGCTTATCCCGTCATGGAAGGCACTGGCGATCAGGGCTGGTTGACCACCCTTGAGGCGCGCTACAACCTGCTGCCTGAACTGCAGATCAGCACCTTCTACGATCACGGCAGCATCCGTCGCGACCATAACGGTGCTTACACCGGCGCCCCAACGCCCGAAAGCGGAGCCCTCAAGGGCTATGGTTTCGGGGTGAGCTGGAACCAGCCCGGCCGATTCACTCTGAGAGCCGTCGTCGCCCGGCGCATTGGCGAGAATCCGTTCCGCACCATCACGGCTGGCCCCAGCTTGGGCAAGGACACCGATGGCAGTTACGACAAAACCCGCTTCTGGCTCACCGGCATGGTCTTCTTCTAATGAAAATGCGTACCGCCCTGACCACTCTGCTGGCCGCACTGCTCTCCTTCGTCGTCATGCCAGCGCCAATTTTTGCCCAGGACCTCATGAACACACCGCGCCCGCTGTTTTTCAATGACCTCGTTGCCCTCGACACCGCACGCCACGGCACGTTGCGCTTGCCCGCCGAGCGCAAGAACTTTGCCTTTGCCGCACAAGCCAGCCTGCTACCGCTTACCGTCGCCGAAGTCGGCCAGGCCCTGAGGCACTACCCCATCGTCTTTATTGCCGAGGGAGACAATGTCGCACTGGTCGCCATGAGCGGTCTGGCGGTCGGCACGTCGACCGGCAACCGTTTTGTTGACGGCAAAGGCGAATGGCGCGCAGGTGCCTACATACCCGCCTATGTGCGCGGCTACCCGTTCATTGCCATCCGCCCCAGCGAAACGGCCGAACCGATTCTGGCGTTTGACCCCAAGGCCGCTGATTTCAAGGCTGGCGGGGCTCAGCCCTTGCTCAGCGCCGATGGCCAGCCCGGCGAGCAGCTCAAGGGCATCATGGCCTTTCAGGCCGAATACCGTCACCTGGCCGAGCGCACGACGCTAATCACCAAAGCGTTGAAAGAGGCCGGCGTTCTTGAAGAAGGCAGCCTGCAACTGCAAGCCGCTGACACCAAGGCCGAGCCGCAAAAAATCGGCGGCTTCCTCGTCGTCTCCGAACAAAAGCTCAAGGCGCTTTCTGCCGACGCGCTCAAGAAACTGATGGAAGCCGATGCCTTCGGCCTGGCCTACGCGCAATTGTTCTCGATGGGCAATCTGGGAAATCTTTTTGTTGCACCGCAACCCGCAGAGCCGCCCGCCAAACCCCGCGCCAAGGCCTCAAGCAAGAAGACGGAGCTATAACGTGAGTGCTTTTGGGGAAAAGTTGAGGATCACCGCCAAGGCGCGCCCCACGCCGTCATTCCTGTGTCCCACATCAACATCCCCGCACCCCAAAACGTCATTCCCGCGCAGGCGGGAATCCAGTTCGTTCGATTTCCTGGATTCCCGCCTGCGCGGGAACGACGAAGGTTTAGCGCAACCCCTCTGTAGGTCGGGCTTCAGCCCGACAAGGTTTGCACGCTATCGGGCTGAAGTCCGACTTACAACATCACCTCTGCAAGCCAATAGATACGGGCATCTCCAGTGCATCAGCAAGCACCACGCTTGGCGTTTCACACCCAACAAAAACGGTGGCAGCGTATCTACTCGCCCCTCGTCCATTGCTCACACCACCCGCAGTTCCAGCCACTTGCCGCACGCCTCAACGTACTTGCGTAGAATGGCGAGTACCCTCGGGCAAAAGCGTATTCATGCCGCCTCGCGCGTTGCCTCGGCCAACACATCCTCAGGTACGCCGCGCTTTTTGAGCGCCTCGATCAAGCGAGCCGCCGAGCCACTCGCAAAGCGCTCCTCATCGCGACGCAGCCCCTCGCTTATGTATGACTTCAGCAGCGTCTGGTACCCCGCAAACCCACGCAGCGGCGACAGCGCTTTCATCGAATCGACCACATCCACCGGAATGCGCAGCGTGATCGACGTCGTTGGCCGGTCCTTGGTCAATCGTTGTTTCAAACGTTCAGTCAACATAACGAAGCTCCTCGTCAAAAGTGGCGCGCCGCGCCGAAATCAAGCGGATAAAGTCCGCCTCGAACTCCAGATGAACCACACACAACAGCCGGCCGGCACGATCGAAACCAATGGCCGCCTGCCGGGCTTCTTCGGTTCGTGCTGCATCCACCAGCACAAACAATGGATCGCCGAACACCGTTGCCGCATCTTCGAAACAGATGCCGTGCTTTCGCCGGTTGCGTTCCGCCTTCTCCGCATTCCACACGAACGCATTGCCATTCAACTCAAAGCGGATGTCCATGATTGGCATCATAGTTCGAGTATTAACAAAGTCAATACATTAGTCGCAGGAGCCACATCATGAACAAAATCCACCGCATCGTCTGGAGCGCCGTGCGCGGCGCTTTTGTTGTTGCCCACGAAATGGCCAACAGCCACGGCAAACCATCATCGGTTTCCAGTTCCTCCCCCGTCAAGGCGACCGACGCACCCAACTCCCTCCCCATCAAGGGGAGGGCCGGGGTGGGGATGGGTGCAATGGGTCAAATCAACCCCCTCGCTCTCGCCGTAGCACTCGCAACGATAACCGCATTCGCCGTCCTGCCAGCGCCGACTTTTGCCGCGCCCCCCGCCAACGCCCTGCCCACCAACGGCCAGATCGTAGGCGGTGCGGCGGCTGGCACGATTGCCACCAGCGGCAATGCCATGACCGTCACGCAAAACCAGCAGCGCATGATTGCCAATTGGGAAAGCTTCTCGATCGGCAGCGCCGCCAGTGTGCATTTTGCTCAGCCGAGCGGCGGTGTGGCGCTCAACCGGGTGACCGGTACGGCGCCTTCTGAAATTTTTGGCAAACTCAGTGCCAGCGGCAGCGTCTATCTGATCAACCCCAACGGCGTGATGTTTGGTCGCTCGGCGCAAGTCGATGTCGGTTCGCTGGTCGCCAGCACCATGAAGCTTTCTGACGGCGACTTCATGGCCGGCAAACTCAACTTTAGCGGCGGTAATGGCAGCGTCATCAATCAGGGCAGTCTGAATGCCGAACAAGGCGGCTACATCGCCCTGCTGGCGCCGGAAGTGCGTAACGAAGGGATCATCACCGCCAGCCTCGGCAGTGTGCTGCTCGGCGGTGCCGAAGCCGTCACCCTCAGCCACGACAGCAGCGGCTTGCACTACGCCGTGGACAAAGGCGCGGTGCAGGCGCTGGTGGACAACAAGGGCCTGGTGCAGGCCGATGGCGGGCAGGTTTTTCTATCCGCACGGGCGGCCAACACCCTGGCCAGTGCGGTCATCAACAACAGCGGCACGATTGAAGCCAAAGGACTGGTGGCCAAGGGCGGCAAGATTGTGCTGGAGGCTGACAGTATCACGCTGGCAACCGGCAGTACGCTGGATGCTTCGGGTGCCACGGGTGGCGGCACGGTGCTGGTGGGCGGCGACTGGCAGGGCAGCGGCAGCACCTACCAGGCCACTACGGTGACGATGGAGCAGGGGGCGAAGATTGACGTATTCGCTACAAGCAGCGGCGACGGCGGCAAGGCGGTATTGTGGTCAGACATCACCAAAGCTAGCAGCCACACCACCTTTGCCGGCAGCATCGAAGCCGAAGGCGCTGGCGGCGGCCAGGGCGGCATGGTCGAAACCTCCGGCCACAAACTTACTATTGCCGACACCGCCAGTGTGAAAACCGGCGGCGGGGAATGGTTGCTCGACCCGGTCAATATCACTATTGACTCCACACTGGCCACCACCATTAAAACTGCGCTTGAGTCAGGCAACGTCACGGTGAGCACGGCCGGTAGCAACACACCCAGCACCGCAAGTGGAGAAAGTGGTACCGATGGCGACATCACCATTGCTGCGCCGATTTTATGGGGCAGCACCACCACCGCTGGCAGCACGCTGACACTAACCGCTGCGCGTTACATCAACGTCAATGAACTTATGACCGTCAATGGTAGCGGCAACCTGACGATGACTACCGGCGGCATTGGCTACGTCAAGGCACTACAAAACGCCCAGTCTACCTACTTTACTGGCAGGATTAACTTTAGCGGGACAGGCACGCTGACAATGAACAGCACCGCTTACACGGTCGCCGCCAAAACAATTATCAACGACAGCACGGCCTTGGCACTTGTCACAGGGGCTAACAAATATGTGCTGGGCGCCGATTTCAGTTTAAGTAATTGGACACCTTTGACGCCGACCACCGGAATATTCAAAGGGACGCTCGACGGCCTCGGCAACAGAATCACTTACGGTACCTCGTACGATGGCGGTCTGTTTGCAAAGACCGACGGTGCTACGCTACAAAATATCGGTCTGACCGTAACAGCCATTAAGTATGGTTTCAGCGGCGCTGGATCACTGATTGGCACAATCATCGGTGGCACTAACCTTATTCGCAACACCTTCACCTATTCACCTGCAATTCGTGATTATGGTATTGCGCCCAATGTGAGCAGTGCTGTCGCTAATATGGGTGGCTTTGTTGGCGTACTGAACCAGAGCAGCAACTTGACGATTTCGGACAGCGTCAATGGCGTTCGTATTGAGCCGAACGCGACCTATACGCTAAGTAACATTGGCGGCTTTGTCGGGTATTCCCAAGGCACCTTGACGCTGAACAACGTGACCAATAATGCGGCCATTTTCGGCGGTGATAGCAACCGTACGGACTTGGCTTTTAAAGATTGGCATGGCAGTAACGTGGGCGGATTGGTGGGGCTTCAAGAAGGCGGAGCACTTGTAATCAATGGGGGCAAAAACACCGCGGATATCAGGGGCAACAGCAACGTCGGGGGACTGCTGGGGTATCAGAGTGCAGGTACGCTTGCAATCAATGGGGGAAGCAACGCCAGATCTAGTTTTGAGACGATCATGGGCTATAGCAATGTCGGGGGAATCGTCGGCAATGTCGGCGGAACCGGTGCTACAGATAAATTAACCAGTATCAGTCTCATAGGCATCGCCAACAAAGGGCAAGTGGCAGGTGGGCGATCTTCAGCGGCAGGTGGGTTAGATGCTACTGGAAGCGGTGCGGGTGGCATTATTGGCCGCTTGAATTATTCCTACGGGAGTTCAACACTTGTGTTGGACAAGCTATCTAACCAAGACAGCATCTCCGGCGGGAATGATGTGGGTGGGCTATTTGGCTACCTGAATCTCCCCACGGTCTCCGTCCAGGACTATCTTATAGAACGCTCGTACAACAAGGGTAACGTGTCCGCTTTTACCGGCGGTCAAGTTGTTGGCGGGCTCATCGGCAACATCCAAGGCAGCGCTACGAATGCCACAAGCCTC
>JAIFNM010000279.1 GCA_020047725.1 Betaproteobacteria bacterium | reverse complement strand
ATCAACGAGATTGCTACGGTCGTCGATGGCTCGGCATCGCTGGTGCAAGAGCTACAGAGACAGAGTGGTCTTATAAATTCAGTGGTGCAGACGATTCGCGAAATTGCGGATCAGACCAATCTGCTGGCTCTTAATGCGGCAATCGAGGCGGCTCGGGCCGGCGAGCAAGGAAGGGGATTTGCTGTAGTGGCCGACGAAGTGCGCAAACTCGCGGAGCGTTCTGCCCGTTCGACAGAAGAAATTTCCGGGACCGTTTCGAAGATTCAGGATAGCGCTCAAACAGTGTCCAGCAATATGGGGAAAACTGTGGCCAGCGTACAAAAAACGGTGGCAAATGCCAGTGGTGCGGGCGATACGATCCGCAAGATGGGCGATAGCAGTCAGCGCACGGTGAGCATGGTTTCCGAGATTACCGATGCGATCAAGGAGCAAAGCAGCGCTAGCCAGAATGTGGCGCGCCTAGTTGAACAAATCGCACAGATGGCCGATGCTGGTTCTGGTAGCGCCTCGAATGGCGCAAGAACGGCGAAGCGGCTGGATAGCCTGGCAAAAGAAATTCATAAGGTATTGGCCGCGTACAAGCTTTAACTGCTATCTGTCATGGCAGGATCAAGAAGACGCAAATTTCGAATTGCGCAGGTCCGCGGTTCTAGAATTTCAGCCTCATATAGGCTACCCTGAACAATGTAGTCCTTTGGTTTCAAGGCCATTTCTACAATGATTCAGAGCATAGCAAGTAGTTCGACCCAGGCACTCTATGGTTTCGAGAGCCCGACACGCTTCGGTGCCCAGTCTTCGAAGCTGACAGGTGTTCGTTCGGGCTCGGCCACGAGTTCCTCTGAGTCTTCAAAGTCAACGACAAACCAGGCCAGCCAGTTGACACCGGACCAGCAACGTCAGGTTCAACAACTCAAGGAAATTGATCGAAGGGTCCGAGCGCATGAGCAGGCGCATCTGTCGGTCGGTCGCGATCTGGTACGCGGTGGAGCGACGTTCAGCTATCAGACCGGGCCGGACAATCAGCGATACGCTGTTGGCGGCGAGGTTTCGATCGATGCCTCGCCAGGCCGGACGCCTGAAGAGACCATTCCCAAGGCGCAACACATTCGCGCCACCGCACTGGCACCCTCGGACCCTTCTGCCCAGGATCAGAGCGTTGCGGCGCGGGCGGCGCGCATGGAGAGCGAGGCGAGAACGGAACTCGCGGTACAGCAACGGGAAGAAGTGGCAAACTCAGGCCAGGGCAGTACGTTCATGTACCGCAATGTCGAGAGAGGCGCCGGAACGATTGCTCAAGTCGGCGGATTACTGAATTCTTTCGCCTAGATTGCCGCGATGCGGGCATTGCTGTTTACTGCACTCTGCGTAGAGATAGAGTGCGTGTTCCTGGATGACAAAACCCCTGTCTTTTGCTATTTTTTTCTGACGCCGTTCGATTTCTTCGTCGAAAAACTCTTCGACTCGACCGCAATTGATGCACACCAGATGGTCGTGGTGTTGCCCCGCCTTGATTTCGAATACGGCTTTGCCTGACTCGAAATGGTGGCGTTCAAGCAGGCCAGCTTGTTCGAACTGGGTGAGTACGCGGTAGACCGTCGCTAATCCGATGTCTATGTTTTCACTCAGCAACAAACGATAGACATCGTCCGCCGTCAGGTGGCGTACTTCGGCCTTCTCGAAAAGTTCGAGGATCCTCAGGCGTGGACCTGTGGCCTTGAGTCCCATGTTTTTCAGGTTGGTGGAATTGCTCATGCTTTGGCTTGATCGATGGAGAAAGGAGGTGATCTTTTCGGTTATGATATACCGCATGACTCGACTTTAAGCCACCTGGTTGTGTTTTAAAGCGTATTTCCGATTATTTTCCAAGAAATATCCCAAGCATGATTTTTTCGCGAATTGCCAGAACGGTTCTGCTGGTGGCTGCAATTTCCGGTTGTTCATCGGTGCCGCGTATTGTCAATGAATACAAGATTGACGTACAACAGGGCAACGTCCTGACGCAGGATATGGTTTCCCAGCTCAGGCCCGGTTTGACCAAGGATCAGGTGCGCTTTATTCTTGGTACCCCGATGCTGATGGATATGTTCCATGCCAGTCGCTGGGATTACGTTTATCGACTGCAGAAGGGAAGTACGGGTGATGTCGAGATGAGGAAGTTTTCGGCCTTTTTTGATACCAGTGACAAGCTGGTTCGCGTTTCCGGTGACGTGACCCCGGCGCAGACGGGTGATGCTGCGGCCGCGCCCGATAGCCGGACACGCGAACTTGACCTGGGTTCGATTGCGCCGGATAGCGTGGCGCCACCGATTGAAGGCAAGGGTTTTTTTGGGAAAATGATGGAAAGCGTGGGTTTCTAATATGAAGAAGATCAAGATAGCGATTGTTGGTGCCAGCGGCCGTATGGGTCAGATGATTATCGAGTCAGTATTGAAGGATGGTGAGGTTAGGCTCGTCTCGGCTGTTGATCAACTGGGTAACCCGGCCATGGGCAAAGATGCGGGCGAACTCGTCGGCATGCCGCCCTGCGGTGTCCTGGTTTCAAGTGACATCGAGGCCGGTATTGCCAAGGCCGATTGCCTGATTGACTTTACACGTCCAGAAGGCACGCTTGAACACTTGGCTATCTGTCGTCGGCGCAAGATTTCTATCGTTATCGGGACCACCGGGCTTGATGTAGAAGGCAAACAGACGATTGCTGATGCTGCTCGTGAAATCCCGGTAGTTTTTGCGCCTAACATGAGTGTTGGAGTGAACGTGGTGTTCAAGCTGCTCGACACCGCTTCACGCATCTTGGCTGATGGCTACGATATCGAGATCGTTGAAGCGCACCACAAGCACAAAATTGACGCGCCTTCTGGGACAGCGCTACGCATGGGTGAGGTGGTTGCCGAGGCTCTTGGCCGTGATTTAAAGAAATGTGCAGTTTTTGGTCGTGAAGGCGTGACCGGGGAACGTGAGCCTTCAACGATCGGATTTGCAACCGTGCGTGGCGGAGATATCGTTGGCGATCACACTGTCATGTATTGCGGTACCGGTGAACGCGTTGAAATCAGCCATAAGGCAGGTAGTCGCATGCCTTATGCGCTGGGTAGTCTGCGCGCTGCCCGCTTCTTGGCCGGCAAGAAGACGGGATTGTTTGACATGCAGGATGTTCTGGGGCTTCGCTGAGTTCGTTAAGAAATATCTCCAGCCAGGACTGCGAGGATGAGATCCCAACTTCTGGCTGGAAAGCTGAAAGAAATTTTTGGTAGTGACGGTGAGCTTGTATTAAAGCAATTGCTGTCCTCCGCGGTTGACGGACACCCGGCTCTGGCTCGCGGGGTGCCAAAATTGCTGGATGCTGCCGATGGATTATTGGCACAGTTTTCCAGTATGCATCAGGTTCAGGCTGAACTTTCGGGTGATGCTTTCTCTGACTGGAATCTAAAAAGCGGGCAAATCGATTCCGGCAGAAACTGGAAGATGTTGCTTGGCTACGGCAATGAAGAACTTGACGCTACGATCCTGGGATGGCGACGCTTGGTGCACGCAGACGATCTGCTGGTCCTGGATGCAGCGATTGCCTCGCATATTCGAGGCAAAGCCCGTTTTTTCCAAGCTGAATGCCGATTGAAGACCAAGGTGGGTGGCTGGAAGTGGCTGTTCCTTAAAGGCATGGTGGTTGCCCGCGAGGCCAGTGGCGATCCGTTGCGACTTCTGCTATTGCAGCGTGATATTACGGACTTCAGACAGTCCGCTGCTGATGCCTTGTCTGCCAAGGAGGCTGCAGAGGCTGCGAACCGAGCGCGCAGCAATTTCATGGCCAACATGAGCCATGAGATCCGGACGCCGATGAACGGAATCATTGGCATGACCGAACTGGCACTCGATACCCAACTCGACCCGGAGCAGCGACACTACCTTAGGACAGTAAAGTCTTCAGCCGAATCCCTGTTGGCTATCGTTAACGACATTCTCGACTTTTCCAAAGTAGAGTCCGGCAAACTACGTTTCGAAGAGATTCCATTTTCCCTGACCAATCTGGTTTTTGAGGCGGTGCGCACGCAGTCGGTAACGGCGCATAAAAAAGGGCTGGAGGTCATCGTTTCACTGACCCCTGATGTGCCTCCCCGAGTTGTCGGAGACCCGACACGGGTGCGCCAGATCATCTCCAACCTGGTCGGAAACGCGATCAAGTTCACCGAGCACGGAAACATCTCGGTTGAGGTCGCGGTTGAAGAGCGCGCGTTCGCTACCGTTGTCCTGCGCTTTGCCGTCCGCGATACCGGTATCGGCATTCCGCTCTCACGACAGAGTGCGGTTTTCGATGCATTTTCGCAGGCGGATGATTCGACGACACGGCGTTTTGGCGGGACCGGTCTGGGTTTGACGATTTGCTCGCATCTGGTTCAACTGATGGGCGGGCGCATCTGGCTCGACAGTATTGAAGGGGAAGGTTCCTGCTTTTATTTCAACGGGCGCTTTGGGATAGCCGAATCGGCCAATGTCGCACTTGCCAAAGATGATCAGTTTAATGGTCAGCGTTTGTTGTTGCTTGAAAGTAACCTGGCCGTTGCTGCGCAATTGCTGGCGATATTTGCCGAAATCGGCGTGTATGCAAAACATGTCGTTGATGCGGAGGAAGGTTTCGCAGCCATGGAAAAATCAAAGGCGCTGGGTTTTTCTTTCGACTTCGTTCTTGCGGATGCACAGATGTCAGCCCCCGGAGGAATGGCGCTGGCTGAATCCTGGCGGACCTGCAATCATTCAGAAAAGTTGATCATGCTGTTGAACACTGAGCAGCAACGTCAGGATCTGAAGCGTTTGCGCGAACTCGGTGTTGATGCCCATCTGGTCAAACCGGTTGCGCCAGAAGACATGGTTGATGCATTGAAGCTGGTATCCGGGCAGCACGCAGAGTCTGGTCATTTGCTCGATCCTTTCGATTTCGCTGATCACGCAGTGCTCGATACTTCAAACCAGCTTGAAGTGCTGTTGGTTGAAGATAACCCGGTCAATCAGGAACTGGCCGAACGTTTGCTGAAAAAACGTGGCTACAGCGTCACGTTGGCCAACAATGGCGCAGAGGCCGTAGATTGCTTCGAAAAAAGTCATTTTGACCTTATTCTCATGGATATGCAGATGCCGGTAATGGATGGCATCGAGGCGACAGAAGCGATCCGTTCCCGCGAAATGCGGCGTAGCTGGGTTGTTTCGGAGGAGTTCCACCAAGTTTGCATTATTGCCATGACCGCCAATGCGATGGAGGGCGATCGAGCCCGTTGTTTGGAGGCTGGGATGAATGATTACGTATCCAAACCAATCAAGATGGAAGAGTTTTATGCCGTGATTGACCGCTCTCTTGGCCTTGAACGCGAAATCAGCTCGTCACCGGCACGGTCCGATCGTAAGCTTGCGGAAACCTCGCTTGACCTGGATGCTGCGATGCGTGACCTTGGAGATCGGGATCTCTTGCTGACTATGGCTGGTATGCTTGTCAATGAGTGGGATGGGCACTTGGGGCAGATTCAGGCCAGCGTGCGCGAGAAAAATTCCGCTCAGCTGTGTTTGAATGCGCATACGGTAAAAAGCCTTCTGGCGATTTTTCATGGCGAATCAGCTCGGCGTGTAGCGCTTGATCTGGAGCAGGCAGCCAGACGTCCCGATGCTGTCGATTGGCCTCGGTGTGTACAACTCGCTGATAAGCTGGCGCTCGAAATGACCAGGCTGAGGCCGGAAATGGAGCGATTTGTTCGCGGAGAAGTCCCACTATAGATTGCCGAAAAGTACTCCGTCAGCTATAATCCTCGGGTTTTCAAGTATTTAAGCGGGAGAGCGCCATGCTCATCCCGCTTTTGTGTATCTAAGCTATGGATCAGGAGTCTTTCGTGTCGTTGCTACCCTCTTTTCAGCCCGCGATTCTCGCCCTTGCCGATGGTACCGTTTTCCGAGGTTATGCTATCGGCAGCCAAGGTACCACCAGCGGCGAGGTGGTTTTTAATACAGCGATGACCGGCTATCAGGAAATCCTTACCGATCCCTCCTACTGCCGACAAATCGTCACTTTGACCTACCCACACATCGGGAATACCGGTTGTAATGACGAGGATTTCGAGTCGCGAGCCAATTTTGCAGCCGGTTTGGTCATCCGCGACCTGCCGCTGCGAGCAGAGAACTGGCGCATGCAGAGCACCTTGCCCGATTACCTCAAGAAACATGGCGTCGTGGCTATCGCCGGGATCGATACGCGCAAGTTGACCCGTATCCTGCGCGAAAAAGGAGCACAGTCCGGCTGCATCATGGCGGTAGAGGTTGATGAGGCTGCTGCGGTTGCCGAGGCGCGCGCTTTTCCTGGACTAGCTGGCATGGATCTGGCCAAGGTGGTGACGGTCGATTCTCCCTATGAATGGAACGAGGGCGAATGGACCTTGAAAGGCTATAGCCCGGCACCGGCCAAGAAGCAATTCCATGTCGTTGCCTACGATTACGGCGTCAAACGCAATATCCTGCGTATGCTTTCAGGGCGAGGCTGCAAGGTGACCGTGGTTCCGGCGCAAACGTCAGCCGCCGACGTCCTCAAGTATGATCCGGATGGAATTTTCCTGTCCAATGGCCCAGGTGATCCGGAGCCCTGTGATTACGCCATTACGGCCATTCGCGAACTGCTTGCCGCTGGCGTGCCTACCTACGGTATCTGTCTCGGGCACCAGTTGCTGGCTTTGGCTTCAGGTGCTAAGACGATCAAGATGAAGTTTGGTCATCATGGCGCCAATCATCCGGTTAAGGATCTCGACACCCAGCAGGTTTTGATCACCAGCCAGAATCATGGCTTTGCGGTCGATGCCGATACGTTGCCAGGCAACCTGCGGCCAACGCATGTCTCTTTGTTCGACGGTTCGTTACAAGGCCTGGCGCGAACCGACGTGCCGGCGTTCTCCTTTCAGGGGCACCCGGAAGCGAGCCCGGGGCCGCGCGATGTAGCGTACCTGTTCGACCGGTTCATCAAGCTTATGCAAGACAATAAGGCCGCAGGAAAGTAACTTATGCCAAAGCGTACAGACCTAAAAAGTATTCTCATTATTGGAGCAGGCCCGATCGTTATCGGTCAGGCCTGCGAATTCGACTATTCCGGCGCTCAAGCCTGCAAGGCGCTGCGTGAGGAGGGGTACCGGGTGATCCTGGTTAACTCCAATCCAGCGACGATCATGACCGACCCGGAAATGGCCGATGTGACCTACATCGAGCCGATTACCTGGAAAGTCCTCGAACGAATCATCGAAAAGGAACGTCCTGACGCGCTGTTGCCGACCATGGGCGGTCAGACAGCCCTGAATTGCGCGCTTGATCTAGCCAAGCATGGTGTGCTTGAAGACTTCGGTGTCGAGATGATCGGTGCTTCTAAGGAAGCCATCGACAAGGCGGAGGACCGCGAGAAGTTCAAGACGGCGATGACCAAGATCGGTCTCGGTTCGGCACGTTCCGCGATGGCGCACTCGATGGAGGAGGCGTATCAGGTTCAGGCAATGATCGGTTTTCCGGTCATCATCCGTCCGTCCTTCACAATGGGCGGTTCGGGCGGCGGCATTGCCTACAACGAAGAAGAGTTTGTCCAGATTTGCAAACGCGGTCTTGAAGCCAGTCCGACACACGAACTCTTGATCGAAGAGTCGCTGATCGGCTGGAAAGAGTTCGAGATGGAGGTTGTCCGTGACAAGAAGGACAACTGCATCATCGTCTGCTCGATTGAAAACCTAGATCCAATGGGCGTGCATACTGGCGATTCGATTACCGTAGCACCGGCGCAGACGCTGACCGACAAAGAATACCAGATCATGCGCGACGCCTCAGTGGCGGTATTGCGCGAGATCGGTGTCGATACTGGCGGTTCCAATGTGCAGTTTTCCATCTGCCCGGAAGATGGCCGCATGGTCGTCATCGAAATGAACCCGCGTGTCTCGCGCTCCTCGGCACTGGCTTCCAAGGCCACCGGTTTCCCTATTGCCAAGGTGGCGGCCAAGCTGGCTGTGGGCTACACGCTCGATGAACTGGCCAATGACATCACCGGTGGCAAGACGCCCGCGTCCTTTGAGCCATCAATTGACTACGTTGTAACCAAGGTACCGCGCTTCGCGTTCGAGAAATTCCCGACGGCAGATTCGCACCTGACGACGCAGATGAAGTCGGTTGGCGAAGTGATGGCCATTGGGCGTACTTTCCAGGAGTCTTTCCAGAAAGCGTTGCGTGGCCTTGAAGTCGGTGTCGACGGGATGAACCAGCGCACGACTGACCGCGAGGAACTCGAACGTGAACTTGGCGAACCAGGGCCAGAACGCATCTGGTTTGTCGGCGATGCCTTCGAGAACGGCTTTACGTTGGATGAAGTACATGCCCTGACGCATATCGATCCGTGGTTTCTTGCGCAGATTGAAGATATCGTCCGGATCGAGATGGTGCTCGATGATATGGCTTTCGAGGAACTGGATGCAGTGACTTTGCGTGAACTCAAGCGCAAGGGGTTCTCTGATCGCCGTCTGGCCAAGCTGATGAAGACGAGCGAAACCAATGTGCGTACCAGCCGGCACGCCATGGGCATTCGGCCCGTCTATAAGCGCGTGGACACCTGTGCCGCCGAGTTTTCTACAAATACGGCCTACATGTACTCGACTTACGAGGAGGAGTGCGAGTCGAATCCGAGCAGCAAGAAGAAGATCATGGTTCTCGGCGGTGGTCCGAACCGTATTGGGCAAGGTATCGAGTTCGACTACTGCTGTGTTCATGCGGCGCTCGCTCTGCGTGAAGACGGTTACGAAACGATCATGGTCAACTGCAACCCGGAGACCGTGTCGACTGACTACGATACTTCGGATCGCCTTTATTTCGAGCCATTAACGCTCGAAGACGTGCTCGAAATCGTCGCCATCGAAAAACCGGTTGGCGTCATCGTACAGTTTGGTGGCCAGACGCCACTCAAACTGGCGCGTGACCTTGAAGCGAACGGCGTTCCGATCATCGGTACCAGTCCGGACATGATCGATGCGGCCGAGGATCGTGAGCGCTTCCAGAAATTGCTGCAGGATCTTGGTCTAAAACAACCGCCAAACCGTACCGCTCGGACAGAGCCCGATGCATTGCGCCTGGCCACTGAAATCGGTTATCCGCTGGTTGTTCGTCCATCTTACGTGCTTGGTGGCCGTGCCATGGAAATCGTTCATGAACCGCGTGACCTTGAGCGTTACATGCGCGAGGCGGTGAAGGTCTCGAACGATTCGCCGGTGCTGCTTGATCGTTTCCTCAATGACGCCGTTGAAGTCGACGTCGATGCACTTTCCGATGGTGAGGAAGTGATTATTGGCGGTGTCATGGAACATATTGAGCAAGCGGGAGTTCATTCGGGCGATTCGGCCTGTTCGCTTCCCCCGTATTCACTGTCGGACGAGGTACAGAACGAACTGCGCCGGCAAACCAAGTTGATGGCTAAGGGCTTGAACGTTTGTGGTTTGATGAACGTGCAGTTTGCCATTCAGAACGATGTGGTTTTTGTACTGGAAGTCAACCCGCGTGCGTCACGCACCGTACCATTCGTTTCCAAGGCGACCGGTTTGCAGTTGGCTAAAATCGCAGCACGCTGCATGGCTGGGCAGTCGCTAGTCAGTCAGGGCATAATCAGGGAAATTGTTCCACACTACTATTCGGTCAAGGAAGCGGTGTTTCCGTTTAACAAGTTTCCCGGTGTGGATACGATCCTTGGGCCAGAGATGAAGTCTACTGGCGAGGTGATGGGCGTTGGCAGAACCTTTGCGGAGGCTTTCGTCAAGAGCCAGATGGCTGCCAGCGTAAAGCTCCCCGCTCACGGCAAGGTCTTTATCAGCGTCAAGGAATCCGACAAGTCCAAAGTGGCGGATATCGCTCGTGACCTGCATTCGGCTGGATTCAGCATTCTTGCTACACGTGGGACTGCAGCCACAATTTCCAAGGCGGGTATTCCAGTCACCATGGTTAATAAGGTAGCTGAGGGGCGTCCGCATATCGTAGATATGATCAAGAACAAGGAAATTGCCCTTATCATCAATACAGTGGACGAAAAACGTCAAGCGATTAATGATTCGCGTTCGATCCGGACGTCAGGCTTGGCGGCCCGGGTAACCATGTACACCACGGTATGGGGCGCTGAAGCGGCGGCCGAAGGCATCAAGAATCGCGGTGAGCTGGTGGTTTACTCGTTACAGGCGCTGCACGCACAACTGATCTAATTAACCCTTGAGCCGCCGGTGACGCCGTTTCTCCAGGCGCCGGCGGTTTTGCTTTTTTTGGCGAACCAAGTGAGTAAATACAATGAATAAAGTACCATTGACCGTTAACGGTGCCGAGAAACTCCGTATCGAACTGCATCAGTTGAAAACAATTGAGCGCCCAACCGTAATAGCAGCCATCGCTGAGGCACGCTCACACGGCGATCTTTCCGAAAATGCCGAATATGATGCCGCCAAGGAGCGTCAGGGCTTCGTCGAAGGCCGCATCAAAGAGGTCGAGGGTAAGTTGTCGAATGCCCAGATCATTGACCCTAAGCTGCTCGATGCCGATGGGCGCTGCGTGTTTGGATCAACGTTGGATCTTGAGGATCAAGATTCTGGTGTGCAGGTGACATATCAGATCGTAGGCGAGGATGAAGCCGAGATCAGAGCGGGCAAGATCTCGGTCAATTCACCGATTGCCCGCGCCTTGATCGGGAAATTTGCGGGTGATATTGCGCAAGTCCAGGCACCAGGCGGGTTGCGCGAATATGAAGTGCTTGAAGTCCGCTACGAGTAATCAGGGGCGGCACGCAGGAGTTAACTACGTGTTCCGCCTTGAAAACTACGTTTGCTGCGGCGCGGTTCTGCGTGGCGGTGCGGGGCGTTTTTGGCCGACTTGGATTCAGTCCCCGGACGCCAAACAACCAGTAATTTCCCAATATGTTGTACCGGTGCCGCGCCGAGCTGTTCGCATATAGTGGCCAGGTACTGTTCGCGCACGGTCCGGTCATCGTTGAAAACACGGATTTTGATGAGTTCGTGGCTTTCAAGGCTGGCGCTGATCTCTTGTAGAACAGATTCGGATAATCCGTTCTGACTGATGGCGACAACAGGATTCAGAGCATGGGCACGGGCACGCAGGGCACGGCGTTGGTCGGTAGTAATATCGAGCATTCAGTAAACCTTCTCAAAAAACGCATTTTACCGAGTTTTAGGCGATGAAACGAACCAGAACGAGCAATGCGTGGTTGCGCGAACACGTAAATGACACCTACGTGCAGCGTGCCAGGGCTGAAGGCTATCGCTCACGTGCTTCTTTCAAGCTGATGGAAATTGACGACAAGGACCACCTGATTCGTTCCGGTGAGGTTGTGGTTGACCTCGGTGCGACGCCCGGTGGGTGGTCGCAGGTGGTTGCCAAAAAAATGAAAGGCAAGGGCCGGGTCATTGCGTTGGACTTGCTTGAGATGGAGCCTTTGCAAGGTGTCGATTTCATCCAGGGTGATTTCGGTGAAGATAGCGTGTTGCAGCAAGTGGAAAGAATGTTGGCAGGCGAGAAAGTGGGGCTTGTGCTTTCGGATATGGCCCCCAATATGTCAGGTATTCTCCTCTCTGATCAGGCACGCGTCATGCATCTCGCCGAGTTGGGCTTGGAATTTTCGCGGAACTGGCTGAAACCAGATGGTGCTTTTCTGGTCAAAGTGTTTCAAGGCTACGGATTTGACGAGTTTGTGCGTGAGATGAGGAACGTCTTCAAGACGGTATCATCGCGCA
>JAIFNM010000060.1 GCA_020047725.1 Betaproteobacteria bacterium | reverse complement strand
TATCTAGGGTTTTGGCGAATCAACACTACGGACGCCTTGCCATTGCTAGGGGTCGGCCTGAAATGTGCCTCGGAGGTGTCAAACTCAGGTTCAGGTCAAACTCCACTATCTGTGAGGAGCGTTGCATTGGTCGTCTGACTCTTCTGTGTCGCGAGTCCAAGTTCGCCAAATAGGGAAGCTGCCGTTCGACGGAGTTTTTCTCGAACGGCATTTGTCCGACACATTGCCGACCGACTTCAGGCGGGACACCAACGGTGGCTCAGGCCGACGAGCACTCAGTGGACTGCCCGAATGACTGCTGTACTTGGTTACCTGCCGGGAATCCGCCAAGGAGATGAATGTCCCTTGTGGGTCGCTATGGAGAGATTTGCATAGCAACCCAATTCTGCCGTTGAGTTCTTCGGGGTTTCAACGGCAGATAACCGAGTCGAGCAGTCGTCCCGTGTGGGACTGACTGAAGTCCCCATAGAGGTGCTGGAGTGGATATGCGCTATCAGAGCAGCCTCTCGGAGACCTTACCGGCTCAGGCTCTCTCGCCACAGGCGCGGCCACTGCTCTGCCCAGCAGCAGCGATGGTCAAAACCGGGCTCGACCCGAACGACCGGGCGCTGGCCGGTGGGAAAGCGCTCGGCGAAGCTCTGGACTAGGGCTGGTGTGATGTTGTCGTCCTTGGTCCCGACGAAGTGCCATTGCGGGATGGCGCGCAATGCGTTGATTTGGTCAGCAGGGTTCAAGGAGCCCGCCAGCGGTTGGACACGCTGGTAGGTCGTCCACGCCAGAGGGTCCAGGTTGCCAGCGACCGTCACCAGGCGTTCGACATCGGTGCGGCGAGCGGCAACAAGGGCGGCCACGGCGCCGCCGCCGGAGTAGCCGACCAGCGTCAGGCGTTGGGCGCCGAAATGTGCTTTCAGGACATCGATGGACCGGTCGGTGGCGGTAATCACTTCCGGCGCGAAGCGGTGGCTGGTCCAGTAACGGCTGGAGCAGTGGCTGACCTCCGCATCGCCATATTGGCATGGGCGTCCGAGGTAAGCGGCGGCGCCTGCTGGCTGCGCCAGGGCCAGGCGCAGGGCGAGCGGGTCGCGTGGCGTCGGATCGGATGATACCTGCGTGCCGGTGATCCAGGCCAAGCCGTCGCCCTCAAGATAGATCGTCAATCGCTGCGCCGGGGTGGGCACGTTGGGCAGGTAGGCGACCATATCGAAGGGCTCTGCCGGGATCGTCAGTGAGCTCCAGCCTTGCCGCTGGGCCAGCGAGTTCGCTACGCTACGGCGCTCGGCCGGCGAAGGCAATGTCATGCAGGCGGCGAGGAAGCAGCAGAGGAGCCAGGGGTTGATTCGTGGCATGAGTCGAAGCTCCGGTGGCCATGAAATAAAAAGGCCACAGGGTTGCCCCTGTGGCCTGTCTCGTCAAGAAGAACCTGCTTAGAACGACCAGCGCATGTTGGCGGAGGCGGTTTGGTTCAGGAAGCTCTCGCGGTACTCGACATCGTAGCGGGCGGTAATTTCAAAGCCGTTCTTCAGCTTGTAGACCGCACCGACACCGCCGCGACCGATCCACGGGCTCGGGTCGATGCCGTAGGTGACAAAGGAAGCGTTCGATGCGCCGGCAAAGGCGGCAGTGATCGAGTCTTGCTTGTTGATCGTGTCGTAGCCAACGCCCAGGTTGGCAACCAGGGTTGTCTGATCATTAAGTTGATGGGCCAGCTTACCGTCGATGCCGACGACGAAAGCCTCCGTATTGCGACTGGCGACGTTGAGGTTGAGCAGGCCGGCACCGGTTTCCTGATACGACTTATCCTTGATCCAGGTGTAATCCGCACGCAACGACGGGGTTAGGGTCGTGCTGCTGGTCAGCGGGTAAGCGCGGCCGATGCCGAGACCCATGTGAGCCGTCTCGCTGTCGTAATTGGACGAGGCAACGCTAGAGGTGAAGGCGATCTGACGACGGCCCTTGTTGGTGTTCTGGCCGATGTCCGCTTGGAAGTTGATGTCGGTGCGGTTATCAAGCGCGTAGCTACCGTAACCGATCAACTGGTAGATGTTGGCGTCGTTGTTCTGCGGCGCAATGGCCGACTTGCCACTGATGTCGCTGCTGGTGTAGGCGAAGGCGCCGCCGATACGCAAGGCTGATGACAGGGTACCATCGAAACCGGCGGCCAAGCCGTAAGTTTCGGCCTTGTAGCCGGCAACGCCGTCTCGATCGTTTTGATCCGCACGCGAGGCAAAGGGCTTCAACCAGAAATTCTTGTCGCCGAGGAAGCTGTCGCCAGAGGCGCGGCCACTGACGTGGTCGAGGCGGGACAGGATGATGTTGTTGACGGTGCTCATCGTGCCGCGCACGGCAGCGGTCGAGCCGCCGGTAAGCAGGGGCAGCGTCTGACTCACGGCATTCGAAATCTGTTGGTCGGTAGTGAATGCAGCATTAGAAAACAAGTTGAGAAGATTTGTGTTCGCGTCAATTACACGGGCAGCAGCGAGAGCTGGGGTATTACTAGCCAAGGTGGTTGATGAAACTGTACTGGTGCTTGGAGCTACGACGATTGCCCAATTGAATGCAGTGTTTAGTGAGGTTACTGCGGTAGATAAACAATCGGCAGAGCCTGTCCAATAACATGCTGACGTGTAAGGGTCGGGGGTGATCCCGTAAGCAAAGAATATCCCGAGACCGGTGTAAGTGCTTCCATCGTAATTGCCAAGTTGAGAATTCACCCCACCGGCTAATGTTTGGGCCAACGCTTGGCTACCCCACCATGCCTGGGTGCCTAGTTGGGCTTGTAAACTGGTATAGGAGCCATTTACTACACCAATAGTATAACCATTGGTAGTAACGGATGTGCCTGCTGCATGCAGGGCAGAGCTTGCTGTGATAATAAGAGAAGAAACGACAAGTTTACGGGCGCCGAGCAGGATATTGTGATTCATATTTTTCACATCATTTTTAGAGTTTTTACATTTTATGAACAATATTGTTCCCACGCAATGTAATCATGCTTGATAAGTGGCTGTGAGATTTGGGGGCCGTTGCTGTCTTTCTTTCGCAAGGTGGGCCACCAGATATTTATGCATGGAATCGGTATCCTGCAATCAGCCGGTGTCGTTTTGGATGGTATTCCGGCAGGAGCAGCATTATTTGCGGCGATCCGCTGTTCGGGCTGAACGGCCGAATGTCGCTGACTGTCGGCCCAATCCCGGTTTTTTGCCGGCAGATCGCGCCCAGATTCGTTGATCTGGGTTGAGCTCAATGTCATGGATGATGGTTTTAATAGTCCGCTAACCATCAGTCTTCAGCTAAATCCGGAGAGCTTTCTTTTTTAGGCTTTGTCCAAAGTGCTGGAGTAGGCATTTCGGCTGGTTTCAAAGCCAATCGGCCGTTCAGGTGACCGCTCTCAGGGAGAGTTGATCGGCCGCAGATGGCCGGGCTGAGACAGCGTAACCGTCATTTTGCTCGCCGAAAACCAGCCATTCGATTCCACCTGGCACGAGAAATGTAGATGTAACCGCCACGGGCAGCTGATGGCCGAGAGCACTCATCCAACAACCTCTCCGCATAGCGGACCGTGACGCCCCTTCGTCACTCTACCGAAAGTCCCCCGACAATTCACTTGCCTTAGCCAGCGCCCCCCTGGCAAAGCGTTCCTGCGGGAAGCTATCAAGAATCTGTTGAATCCGTGCTAGTGCCGACGCCGTACCGTGCGCCGTATCTGCCGCCTGGAGGGTCAGATCGTAGGCCCGCTGGACCTCACCGATCGTGGTTTCATACGCGCGACCCGCACAAATCCAATAGAGTGCCAGCAGCGCGCTATTGAGCGCGAATTGCGGCTCCGTGGTGACGGAATCCTGCGCACTACGAATCAACGTACGGTGGTCCACCGGCGACCGGTGGGCCAATTTCAGTGCCAGCTCATAGAGCTTCGCGTCTTTCGCCGCCGCAAACCACTTCCCCTCGTCCCCCGGAGTGCTCGCCACGAGATCATTCAAGACCTCTTCAGGTGGCTTGTGGGGATACTTCCGGCAAATGGCCCGGAATGTGGCGAGATAGGTCCCCGCGCGGTTGGCGACCAGCGCGTAGCGTTGATACGCCTCATCGGCCAAACCGGAGGATAACAAGATCGCTTCACAGGTTTCGGCAATTAGCTCCGATGGTTCATTTCGTCCCTGCGCGGCCTCGGCATAGCGCAGGGCGTCCGACGTCTTGCCCATGGCGACGAGTGCCTTAACGCCCCATTGACGATACGTCCAGGATGGATACGACGATTTGTCGATTAACGCCAGCAGTTGTTCATACCGTCCGGCGGATAGCAAGGCGGACAAGCACATCGAAGTTGCATGAAAGAAACCATATTCTCTTGGAGCACGGCCCCACAAACTTTCCACCGTTTCTGTCAGCCGCTCAGCCCATTCACCGGCAAGGTCTGCCGAGGCACACAGTTCTCCCCAGAACTCACCGAGGCTTTCAATGTAGGGAATCTGATCATCGGCATGCGCCTGATACAAGCGCTCCAGCCATTGACGTCGAGTAGGCTGATCGGCGGGGGCCTTGGTGATGATTGGCACGAGCGTCTCAATCGCCCGATTGACGGCCGTGCCGATCGCCCCTGAGGAACTGTCGATGTTCTCAAGTGCGGGAGACAGCTTGGTCAGAAACAGCACCGCGCCTTCGGCCGCGAGTATGGGTTCCTCACGGTTGACCGCTTTGATTTCCGTTAGTGCTTCCTTGATACCGGTATTAGCCGGGTTTGATCGCCAACCAAACGCTCCTCGGCGAAAGCGCGAGGCAAAGGTCCACGGGTGTTTGCTGGACGCTTTACTCATTGTCTGCTGACTCGGCGGTGTCGGGCAGGACATCGAGTTCCAGCACGTCGCCCGACGAGGCACTGCCGTCAACGACGCGGTGGAGCAACGCATAGGCGACGCGCCACTGCTGCTTGCCGCACAGCAAGGTGACGGTCTTGTCGTTGAGTCGCAGGATGCGCCCGCTGCGCTGTTGATGGTTGCGGTCCATGAAGCCGACCATATCGCCGATGGCGACTTCATTCCGCCCAAGGCCCTGCCGGGGCTTCTCGCGGATTTCAACATCCGCGCCATCCAGGTTGATGGCCGCGTACGAGATCAGCCAGCGTTTTTGTGTCGCAAGATCAAGAACGACCGCCTGCTTGCGTCGCAGTTCCAACACCTGACCTTGCTGGGAGCGGTTCGCGACCGGATCGAAATACTGAATGGGCTGGCCTACGCTTAGCCGGGCGCGAACGGCATCCATCCAGCCCGGTTGATCCAGGACGCGGTCAATGGCGGCTCGCAGACGGTACAACTCAAAGGCCGAGGCGCTATTGAGGGTGGCAATGGTTTCGGAGAAATTCATCGGTATTGGGAGGGAATACGCTGTTTTGGGGAGAACGAGCTGAAGTCAAATTTTACAGGGTTGCCTGAGTCAGAAAGGGTTTGAAAACATCTTCCGGCGCTTCTTGTCCGATCAGAAGACAGGATTTTAGGAAACCAAACGAATTCAGGGATGCTCAGGCACAACAGGACAACCAAGTCCGCGCGGCCCGGCAACTCGACGACCAACAAAAGCTGCGGCACTATAGCGGCGAGCCAGCGCTATCTGTGGCCCGAACCGTGAATTGCGAGCGGGGATAATTGAATGTCCAACCTGTCCGAAAAACAGCTTCCTGTGCAAAGCACTTATACCGCCAAGCAGGGGCAGTACCTTGCCTTTATCTACTACTACACAAAGATTCACCGCCAGCCACCGGCTGAGGCAGACATGCAGCGCTATTTCCACGTCTCGCCACCGGCAGTCCATCAGATGATACTGAGCCTGGAGACGTCAGGACTGATCGAACGAATCGCCGGGCAGGGTCGCTCGATCACTCTGCTTTTGCCCCGAGAGCAGCTGCCCGACTTGATGTGAGGAGGTGACCAGCGATGGGAATATCGTGCCGCATGTATCTGCTCGACCAGGACGACACGCTTTATCGGCTGCCGAACAGCAAGTTTGAGCAGATGCTCCAGGATCCGACACGTTGCCAGCTACTTCGTTTTGCCGGGCGTCGGGTACGCATGACCGACGTCGCGGTAGAGCTTATTGACCGAGAGCCGAGTTGCATCGTTTGGATAACGTTCGGGTTCCTTGCCTTTGACGAAAACGGATGCTTTGACCGTTCTTCGTTTGATCGCCATCAACGTGCTCGCGTGGAATTGGCTTTGGCACTCCCGACCTTGGAACCCAAAAACGAGGGCGTCATCGTCGATGCGGCCAACCGCTTTGTGGCCCAAGGCGGTTGCTGGACACCCTCAAGAGCGTTGCAACGGCGTATTGACGCGGTAGCGCTGGAGGAAGTGAAATGCCTAAGGCTTTAGTTCCGTTGTAATCTGCCTCGCTCCTGATCCGCACGCCACACAATCAAACTCCGATCAACCACGAAGGAGTTTGAAATGGAATCCAATCAATCTCGGGAACCCTGGAACAAAGGCAAATTGATAGGGCAGAAGCCACCGCTCAAGCCCAAGGACATCTGGGCGATCCGTATTCATCTTCAGAACGCCCATCATGTTCGCGACTTGGCGATGTTCAATCTCGCCATCGACAGCAAGCTGCGCGGCTGCGATCTTGTCAATCTGCGTGTTCGCGACATCACCCACGGCAATCAGGTCTTGACGCGCACGATGATTGTGCAGCGCAAGACACAACGGCCGGTTCAGTTCGAATTGACGGAGCCCACCCGAATGGCGGTTACCGCCTGGCTGGAGAAGGCGAAGCTGAAGCCTGAGCAGTACCTGTTTCCCAGCCGACTGACGAACTCGCCCCATGTTTCTACGCGGCAATACGCCAGAATCGTGCATCAGTGGATCTCCGCCATCGGCCTAGACTCCACGGTCTACGGTACGCATACGATGCGGCGAACCAAGGCAACATTGATCTACAAGCGGACCAAGAATCTGCGTGCCGTTCAGTTGCTCCTTGGCCATTCCAAACTGGACTATCTCCCGCGCCGGACTATGTCCCGTGCGGAACTGACGCCCTGATTTGCCGGGGGGCTGACGACGATTTCGCTGAACATTGTCATTCTCTTTGCCGGGCAATTTCGCCCGCAAGGAGATCATCATGGAGCATTCCTATGAGATAGCCGATGCGCGGGTCCGCGCGATCGGCGGCGCGTCTGCTGAGCACCTCGGCTCGTTCGTCACCTGGTTGGGCAGTCAGCAATATTCGGCGGGCTACGCCTGCATCGTGGCGAGACACGCATTGGCCTTTTGCCGATGGTGCGAGGGACGCGGCATTGACGTTGAAGCACTGACGGACAACGACATCGACCGATTTCAGCGCAGCCGGGCTCGGCGCCGCTCGCGTCGCCCTGAGACACGCCGCCAGGAGCGACAAGCGTTGACCCTGCTGCTGCTCTTTCTGCGTGAGCGAGAACTCTGCGCTGCCGCTGTTTCATGCACGACGGCTGTTGACCGCGTCGCCACCGATTTCGCGCAACACCTACAACGCAATCAAGGGCTGGCGGCGGCCACCGTTGATAACTACACCAGATTGGCCCGGCAGTTCCTGGTCTGGCGCTTCGGGCAAACAGAGGTTTACCTGCATGATCTTCGACCGAGCGACTCTATCGCGTTCATTCAACAAGAGTCGAAGCGCATGGCACCCCCGGCGGTGAAGGGTGTTGCCAAGGCGTTGCGGTCTTTCCTGCGCTTCTGCGAGTTCCGTGGCGAAGTCTCAGCCGGACTTGCCGCTGGTGTACCATCAGTCGCCACTTGGACGACCACGCCGCCGATCCCCAAGGCGATCGCTGCCGAGCACGCACAGCGCGCCATCGACAGCTGCAGCCGTTTAACAGCGGTCGGCCTACGTGATCGTTCTGTCCTGCTACTTCTGGCGCGTCTCGGGCTGCGCGCCTGCGAGATCATCAGACTGACTCTGGACGACATCGACTGGGATCAGGCGCAACTGCGCATTCACGGCAAGGGTGGACAGCAGGGCCTACTGCCGCTGCCCGTCGATGTTGGTACGGCCATTGCCGCGTATCTGCAGCACGGTCGTCCGACCTGTGGGGACCGGCACGTCTTCCTTCGTTCCATGGCGCCGGTCCGCGGTCTGATGGACGGATCTGACGGCGTGGGTTCGATCGTGCGCTACGCACTTGAGCGAGCCAAGGTCGACGCTCCGCATCAAGGCTCGCATCAGTTCCGACATGCCTTGGCTGCCCACATGCTGCGGCAAGGCGCGTCGCTGCCCGAGATCGGCCAAGTGCTGCGCCACCGCAGCCCGCAGACCACCAGCATCTACGCCAAGGTAGATCTGGATGCGCTGCGAACCGTGGCCATGGCCTGGCCCGGGAGCGCGCGATGAACACCTTGCGCGAAGCCCTACAGGAATACATCGATCTGCGCCGGAGACTCGGCTACAAAATGCACGACGAAGGGCTATTGTTACCCCGCTTCGTCAGCTTCACGGAAGATCACTACGCCGAGCACATCAGCGTCCGACTCGCGGTTGAGTGGGCTCAATGTGCATCGGTACAACCCGCCGAATGGGCCCGACGGCTTTGCTTCGTGCGCGGCTTCGCCCGCCATCGCAGCGCCACCGACAGCCGCACTGAGGTACCGCCGCTCGGCCTATTGCCACACCAATCCACGCGCGCCAGACCACACCTGTACACCGAGGATGAGATCAGGCGGCTGTTGAATGCGGCGTTGGAACTTCCTGTGACTTGGCCGTCGACGCCGCTGCGCCCGTGGGTGTTCCACGGTCTGATCGGCCTGCTCAGTGTGACGGGCGTGCGCCTGTCCGAAGCGCTGAATCTCAAGCTTGCCGACGTCGACCTCAAGCAGGCCGTCCTGACGATTCGTGGCGCCAAGTTCGGCCAGTGGCGCTTGGTGCCGATCCATCCGTCTACCTGTGCGATCTTGGCCGATTACATCGAGCGACGCGCGCAGTTCTTCCGTCATCCGGTCTCCAGCTATTTGTTCGTCTCGCGGCGCGGTACTCGCCTCGACGGCGGTCATGTTCATCGAACCTTCTACACGTTGTCGCGCAAAACGGGCTTGCGTGCGGTCGGTGCGCGCAAGGGACCGCGGCTGCATGACTTCAGGCATCGCTTCGCCGTTCAGACGCTGACGCGGTGGTACCAGGAGGGCAATGACCCTGGGCGCCAGATGCCGCTGCTGTCGACCTACCTCGGGCACGTCTGCGTCTCCGGCACCTACTGGTACCTGAGTGCCAACCCAGAGTTAATGGCCCAAGCGACGGCCCGGCTGGAACAGCGCTGGGGAGAGCCATCATGAGTGGCCAACCCAACTTCGGTGTTCTCCTGGAGCGGTTCTTCACCCAGCGCCTGATGCAGCAGCGCCAAGCCAGCGCGCACACAATTGCCTCGTACCGCGACACCTTCAAGATGCTGCTGCAATTCGTGCACAAGCGCTTGCGCAAGGCGCCCTCGGCACTGGCGCTGGACGACATTGACGCGCCACTGGTGATGGTCTTCCTTGACGAGATGGAGCGGGCTCGCGGCATCACAGCCCGTACGCGCAACCTGCGGCTGACGGCTGTGCACTCGTTCTTCCGCTTCGCGGCCTTCGAGGCACCGACGCACTCGGCGCAGATCCAGCGCGTTCTGGCGATTCCGGCCAAGCGGTTCACGCGTTCGCTGGTGCCTTTCCTCAGCCGAGAGGAAGTCGACGCGTTGTTGGCCGCGCCGGATCAGCGAAGCTGGTCGGGTCGTCGTGATCACGCCTTGCTGCTGTTGGCGGTACAGACCGGATTAAGGCTGTCGGAGCTGACCAGCCTGCAGCATGAGGATCTGCACGTCGGTGTTGGTGCTCACGTTCGGGTCATCGGTAAGGGACGCAAGGAGCGGTGCACGCCACTGAGCAAGAATACGCGCGCTGTACTGGCTGCGTGGGCACGAGAACCACCGCTGATCCAAGGCCAGCCTCTTTTCCCCAACGCACGCGGTGGCAATCTGAGTTCTCACGGCGTGCATTATCTGCTCAACAAGCACGTCAGAACGGCCGCTGTGAAGTGCTCATCACTGAACAGCAAACGTGTGAGCCCGCACGTGTTGCGTCACACGACGGCCATGGACTTGCTGCACGAGGGCGTTGAGCAATCGACGATCGCGATATGGCTCGGGCATGAGTCGATCGAGACGACGCAGATCTATTTGGATGCCGATTTGGCAATGAAGCAGGCGGTTCTCGACAAGACAACACCGCCAGAAGGCAGCCCTGGCCGGTACCGACCCGATGATCCGCTACTCGCGTTCCTCAAGGGCTTGTAGCGCAGACACCTATGTCCCGCGAAATGCATGTGCATGCCAGTCCACCGGCGTTTGCATGTGTTGCGGGACATAGTTCGGCGCGGGAGATAGTCCAGTCTATGTACTGGAGTACATAGACTGGAGAGCACCGTGAGGTACCTTGGTATTGAGGTTGATGATGCTTTGGAAATCTCGGAGCAGA
>JAIFNM010000016.1 GCA_020047725.1 Betaproteobacteria bacterium | reverse complement strand
GCCGCGCCCGGGCGGTTTCCGAAAGCGGCTTCTGGTAGAGCAGAACACACACCGAATCATGCGCGCCGCGCCCAACCCGGCCGCGCAACTGATGCAGCTGCGAGAGGCCGAAACGCTCGGCGTGCTCGATGACCATCAGGCTGGCATTGGGCACATCGACGCCGACTTCGATCACCGTCGTAGCCACCAGCACGTCGACTTCCCCGGCAGCGAAAGCGGCCATCGCCGCCGCCTTTTCGTCGGTCTTGAGGCGGCCGTGCACCAGGCCGATACGCAGGTCGTCGAGTTCCTCGGAAAGTGCCGCATGCGTATCAAGCGCAGTTTGCAGTTGCAGCTTTTCAGATTCCTCGATCAGTGGACAGACCCAGTAGGCTTGCCGACCGGCGCTGACCGCATCGCGCACCCGAGCGATCACTTCGTCACGTCGGGCATCGGAAACAAGCTTTGTTCTGATCGGCCGGCGCCCAGGAGGCAATTCATCGAGTACCGAAACGTCGAGGTCGGCGTAGTAACTCATGGCCAATGTGCGCGGAATGGGTGTCGCTGACATCATCAGTTGATGCGGCGGAAAGGTGTTTTTCTCACCCTTTTTCCGTAACTCCAGCCGCTGCGCGACGCCAAAACGATGCTGCTCATCGACAATGGCTAATCCAAGCCGAGCAAAATCGACGCTGTCCTGAATCAGCGCGTGGGTTCCGACGATCAGCTGCGCACTGGTCGCCGCCTGCAAGAGCATCTCTTGCTTGGCCGCTTTCTTCAGGCTGCCGGTCAGCCAGGCGACCTGAATACCAAGCGGTTCAAGCCAGGCGCGCAGCTTGAGGTAGTGCTGCTCGGCAAGAATCTCGGTCGGCGCCATGAAGGCCGCCTGATAACCTGCTTCGATGGCTTGACACGCGGCCAACGCGGCAACGATGGTTTTGCCGCTGCCAACATCGCCTTGTAGCAGGCGCTGCATCGGGTAGGGCTGCGCCAGATCGTGGGCGATCTCGACACGCACCCGTTGCTGCGCACCGGTCAGTCCGAAGGGCAAGACGGCGAGCAGTTGCTGCGCAAGCTGGCCGGCCGACCTGAGCAGAGGCGCCCCTTTTTGCCGACGCGCCAGGTAAGCGCGACGCAGCGAAAGCTGCTGCGACAGCACCTCGTCAAACTTGATTCGCTGCCATGCCGGGTGCGTGCGCTGTTGCAACTCGGCTTCTGACGCATCTGGCGGCGGCGCATGCAGCAGATGAACAGCGTCGGAAAAAGCCGGCAGTTCATTCTGGCGACACCAGGACGCATCGAGCAATTCGCTCAGATCAGCGTCCGCGAGCGCCGGCCGGATCAGCTTGCGCAGGGCGTTCTGCGAAACACCGGCGGTGGTCGGATAAACGGGAGTCAGCGACGGCGGCAACGCTTCGCCTTCGGCCACCACGCGGTAGCGCGGATGGACCATTTCGGCACCAAGAAACCCATGGCGGATTTCGCCGAAGATGCGCAGACGCCGTCCTTCGTCGCGCGCCCGTTCGAGCTGTTTGGTCTGACTGCCGTAGAAGTTGAGGAAGCGCAGCGTCAGTTCGCCGCTCGCGTCCGCCACCTTTGCCACCAGCTGGCGGCGCGGACGATACTGCACGGTGACATCAAGCACTTCAGCCTCGACCTGAACCGGCACGCCGGGCATGGCCTCATCGACTAGAGTGACGGTGGTTTCGTCCTCATAGCGTAATGGGAGGTGCAGGACAAGATCGTCGCCCCGGATCAGACCCAGCTTGCGCAGCTTGGCCTGGATCGCTGGCGGCGCCTTGATCTCGCCTGCGGCAGTCACTAACTGGCGTGCCTTACTTTGACAGTTCCATAACCCCGTCAGCCTCGACCAGCGCACCGCGCGGCAACGAAGCGACACCGATCACAGCGCGCGCCGGATAGGGTTCAGGAAAGTACTGGGCCATCAGCTCATTGAACTTGACAAAATTGCCGAGATCAGTAAGAAAGACGTTGATTTTGACCACGTCTTCCAGCGAACCACCGGCAGCTTCCGCAACGGCAGCCATGTTTTCAAATACACGGACGATTTGCGCATCTATACCCTCTGCCATCTTCATCGTTGCCGGGTCAAGGCCAAGCTGGCCGGCAAGATAGACGGTGTAACCGACCTTCACCGCTTGCGAATAGGTGCCGATGGCGGCTGGAGCGTTCGGGGTAGAAATGATCGTTTTGCTCATTTTGTTGTCCTCCGGTTAACGATGAAAAATCAGGTCAGGAGATAGTAAATGATGACGGCAGTTATAGCCAATCTGGAAAAAATGCTCGGCGGTCCACGCGATGGCGCACTACTCCGCTACTCGCTCGGCAACGAGTGGCTGAAGGCCGGCGACCCGGCAAAAGCCGCCACCTGCTTCCGAGACGCCGTCGACCGCGATGAAAAATACTCGGCCGCCTGGAAGCTGTTGGGCAAGTCGCTGGCTGAAAGTGGCGACATCCAGGCCGCACTGGACGCTTACGAACGGGGCCTTGGCGTCGCCGAAGAAAAAGGCGACATTCAGGCCGCCAAGGAGATGAGAGTTTTCGCCAAACGGCTGCGCAAGCAACTCGACGAAGCCCCCTCGAAAGCTAGCGTTTAGCTCCTTTAGGCGGCAGCATCACGGCCGATTCCGAGCGCTTTCATCTTCACGCGTGCGGCTTCGGCCTCTTCCCTGCTTTTGAAGGGACCGACCTGCACGCGGGCTTCGATGGTCGACGGAATGCCCTCCAGTACCAGGCGGGCATGCAGTTCTTCGGCACGGCGCGGGTCGGCGAAGACGCCGGCCTGCAATGCGTAACCGGAGAACAGCCGCGGAGGAGCGGGTTGAACCTGGATTTGGGGCTGAATCGGCGCCGGTGCAATAGCTGCTGGCGCTGCGACCTTCGCCTCGGCAGGCTTCGCTGGAGCAGACGGAACCGGCTGACTGGATGCGGCGGTCGACCGTGCCGCCGACTGTGAAGCGCGTGGCAAGGCGGGCTGCGCCGCCACTTCCGGGCGCGGCGGCGGGTCAAGCCGTGGCGCCGACTTGTCCACTGGGGCAGACGTCAACTCCGGCTCGGATACTTTCTTCTCGTCCTTCTGGGCCTCAGGCGCAGTTTCGGCCTGCGTTACCGGCTGGGTAATCACTTTTTTGGCAACCGGAACCGGTTGGCGGCGGCGCACTCGACTCGGTAACGCCTTGCTCGCCCATATAGTCGAACAGGGCCAGCCCACCGAGCAAGGCAACGATCATCAGCCCGGCAAACCCCATCCGCCAAGCCAGCTTGCGCTTGATGTCGGAAACGTCCGCTGATGCGTCCTTGTTACTGGTCTCGCTTGTCGCCATGCTTTCCCCCCGTGTTTCGAATTATTCCTGCATATCCCGGTTGCGCACCAGTGCCACCACCAGTTCCGCTTCGGCACGCGCGATACCGCAGTGCAAAGAAATAGTCGCCGCGTCATTCCCCTGCATCGCCAGTTGCATCGCGTCACTGTAGAGCGGCGAAACACTGCTCTGTGTGAAAGCTTTTGCCTGCGATATCTCGCGCTGTTGCTGTTCCCGCAGGATCAACACCTCAGCACGCAAGCCGCCGACTTCCTTGCGCAACTGCTTGATTTCGCGCTCAAGCGATTCGATCAACCGTTGCCCCGGGATTTCCGGGGGTGGCTCGTTCCAGGGAAACGCAGCTTCCGACGGCTCGGAGAGCAATACGGGCGCTTCAGGCGTCGCGGACAACCCCGGCTCCTGCACCGCTGTGTAGGCTGCCACCGCAGACTGGGCGGCAAGCGAGTCGGTTGTGCTGATCGCCGCTTTCTGCCGCTTCAAACGGCGGATGCGCCAGAAAACGATGACAACATAGAGCACCAGCAACGCGATGACCGCGATCAGCGCCTCGCGCCAGCTCCAGTTTGTCAAAGCGTCAAGATCCATCACCAGCCTGCGTTAAAGTGTCTGGACGTCATTATGCCAGACACTTCCACAGGCTTTTCACCTGCTTCAAAATGAAACGAAGAACGACGCATGCACGGCAACAGTGTTGCAGGAGCCCAGCCGATCTTCGCGCAGCAAAGCTGTGTTCCTACGAAAACTGGCCTGTAACGGAGTAAATACGGGCATCTTCAGAATCGATGCCGCCAAGGCCAATGTTCATGCGGATCTCGCGGAACATACTCCGTAGAGCGCCATTTTATGCGGCTTTCAGAGCAACGCCTCAAACAAGCCGGCCGCACCCATGCCGGTGCCGATGCACATGGTGACCATCCCGTAGCGCTGCCGGGTGCGCTGCAAACCATGCACCAGGGTGGCCGTGCGGATGGTGCCTGTCGCACCGAGCGGATGCCCAAGGGCGATCGCACCACCAAGCGGATTGACTCTGGCCGGATCGAGCTCCAGCATGCGCATCACGGCCAGCGATTGTGCGGCGAAGGCTTCGTTGAGCTCGAACCAGTCGACATCCTGCTGGCTGATCCCGGCCAGTTTGAGCACCCGCGGAATGGCCTCAACCGGGCCGATGCCCATGATTTCGGGTGGCACGCCAGCGACCGAGAACCCTGCAAAGCGTGCTAGTGGCTTGAGATTGAACTGTTTGAGTATCTTTTCCGAAACGAGCAGCACGGCGGCTGCGCCATCGGACATCTGCGAACTGTTGCCGGCCGTCACCGAACCGCGCGCGGCGAACACCGGCTTGAGCTTGGCCAATTTCTCCAGCGAACTATCGGGACGCGGCCCTTCGTCGGTATCGGCCAGATACTCTTTGATCGCAACCAGGCCGGTTTGAAGGTCTGGGGTACGTGTCTTGATCGCGTAAGGCGAAATTTCCGCCTTGAAATACCCGGCCGCAAGCGCCGCCAGCGCCTTATGGTGGGAAGCGACGGCAAAGGCATCCTGATCCTCACGCGAAATCTTCCACCGTTCGGCGACCTTCTCGGCGGTCAGCCCCATGCCGAAAGCGATGGCGTAGTTCTCTTCCCGCTCGAACAGCGCCGGATTGATAGCGATCTTGTTGCCCATCATCTGATTCATCAGCGACATGCTTTCGGTGCCTGCCGCGATCATCACGTCGGCCTCGCCGAGGCGGATTCGCGCCGCAGCATCGGCTACAGCCTGCAGTCCGGATGCGCAGAAACGGTTAATGGTGATGCCTGGCACGCTGTTCGGCAACGCGGCCAGCAGCAGGCCGATACGCGCGACGTTCATGCCCTGCTCGGCCTCGGGCATGGCACAACCGACGACGACATCGCCGATCAGCACTGGATCAAGCCACGGCACCTGCTCCATGACTGAGCTTATGGCGTGCGCCAGCATGTCGTCCGGTCGCACGTGGCCGAACATCCCCTTGCGCCGGCCTATCGGCAAACGCGTGGCGGCGACAATATAGGCATCCTGAATCTGTTTGCTCATATAAGCCCGAAAATCTTGAACCACCAAGGCACCAAGATCACCAAGTTACACAAAATAATTCTTGGTGCTGGCTTGGTGATCTTGGTGTCTTGGTGGTTTGCCCTTAGTTTCTAAGCGGCTTGCCGGTATCCAACGTGTGCTGGATGCGTTGCCGGGTCTTCTCGGTCTTCAGCAACGCGAGGAAAAGCTTGCGTTCAACCGTCTGCAACCATTCTTCGTCGACCAGCGAACCCGTTTCAACATCACCGCCACACAGCGCCGTCGCCGCGTATTTTGCGACGAGATAATCATGCTCGGAAATCAGGCCGCCTTCCCTCATGTTGGCGAGCATCATTTCGCAGTTGGCGATGCCGGTTCG
>JAIFNM010000034.1 GCA_020047725.1 Betaproteobacteria bacterium | reverse complement strand
AATCGTGTGTCCGGTCGGCGCGGTATCGAGTACGACGAAACCCTGTTCGCCGGCATCGACCTCGCGGGCAAAAGCCCGGAATACGGCGATCTCTTCGGTGCAGGGCGAGCGCAGATCCTCTTCCAGCATGGCGCGACCGCTCGGGTCGAGTTCCCTTCCGGCACGCGCCAGTACCTCTTGGGTGTAGGCGACAACCTCCGCCGCCGGATCAATCCGGCTGATCGACAGCCCTGCGAGTTCGCCGTCGATGGTCGAGGCCAGGTGTGCCGCCGGATCGGTGGTCGATAGGCGCACCGTGTGGCCGCGACTGGCCAGGGCGACGGCGATGGCCGCGGCCACGGTCGTTTTGCCGACGCCACCCTTGCCCATGGTCATGATCACGCCACGGCCTGCAGCGGCCAACGCGTCGATCAAGGCCGGCAGGCCGGGCGGCAGCGCGGTCGTCTTCGCCGAGGGGGCCAGCGGGTGTTCGGCCAGCGACGGCGTGGAAACGGAACGCAGCGCCTGCAGGCCGACCGTGCCGCGCGGCAGGAAGGGGACGCTCTGTCGTGGCAGGTTCGCCAGGCCGGAAGGCATACCGCCCAGGGCATCGGCGCTACGTTTGGAGAGCGCGGTCGCGATACGGTCTTCCGTCGTGTCCGCAACAAACAGCCCGTTGATGATCAACTGCGCTCCCCCAGTTCGCCACGGGTGCGCTCGGCTTCACGCAGCGACGCCGTGTCGGCACGGGCGACGAGTACGACGCGCGTCTGGGTCGGGTCGGCCAGACGTGCCACCGTCTGCGCGTACAAGGTCTTCTGCTTCTCCAGCCCGGCGAGCGGCCCGAGGCAGGACGCACCGCCTGTCGACGATGCAATAAAACCGCTCCACGCCGAGGGCAAGGTCAACAGGCGCAGCGTATGGCCGGTCGGTGCCGTGTCGAAGATCACATGATCGAAATCGGCGGTGCTGGCCGGATCGCCAAGCAACTTGGCGAATTCGTCGAAGGCGGCGATTTCGACCGTGCACGCGCCGGAAAACTGCTCCTCCATGCTGGCGATGGCGGCGGCGGGAAGAATGCCGCGATAGGGCGCGACCATGCGCTCGCGGTAGTCGCGTGCCGAAACCTCGGGGTCGATGTTCAGTGCGAACAGCCTGTCCACGCCGCTGACCGGCGTGGGGTAGCTGCCCAAGGGCGTTTCGAGCACTTCATCCAGATTCGAAGCCGGGTCGGTACTGACGATCAGCACGTGCCTCCCCGCCTCGGCCAGAGCCAGCCCGGTGGCGCAGGACAGCGATGTCTTGCCGACGCCGCCCTTGCCGGTGAAGAACAGGTAGCGGGTCACGATCTGCGGAGCGGTCATCAGCAGCAGCCGGATTTCGGGTTGCAGCACGCGCTGCCAATCTTGATGTGCGGCTTGTCCCCGCTGGCCAGCTTGAGGCCCAGCTTCTGCGCCAACTGAAGACGCGACAGATGTGCGCCGGTGGCGACAATCTGGCCATCCACCACAATGATCGGCAGCCGTTCCATGCCGGCTTCCATCTCCTTGATCACAGTCGGGTTGGCGGCAAATGCTTGCGGTTCCTGGCCGAGGTTGTAACGCTTCACCTCAACCCCTTGTTCGCTTACCCACTGCAGATCGGCGGCAAACTGGACCAACAGCGGATCGACGTCAACGCCACAAACGCCCGTGGAGCAACACATGGCGGGATCAAATACTTCGAGTTTTTTCATTTCGACTTCCTTGAAGGAATGGATATTGAGCACCTTGCGCAGACAAGGGCAGGATTGCGGACACAGTTGACTGAATTCCGGATGAGCCAGCAGCGCGGCCGGAACGCGGGCGCGGTCTATCGGCGAATAGCCGATGCGCCCGAAATAGCGGGCAGCGTTGGCGTCGTTGGCCAGCAGATACACGGCGGAAAGGCCGGTCTTGCGGGAGGCGGCTTCCGTCGCCTCAACCAGCCGGCCCGCCAGACCTTTGCCCCGGAAATTCGGTACGACCGCCACCGAACGCAACAAGCCGTGGGAACCGGCTACGTCCAGACCTGCTACGCCGACCAGTTCCCCGGCCGCTTCGACGACGTGAAAGTGCGCCAGGCTGACATCGCTCAAATCGCTCGACGGCAAACCGCAGTCCGTCAGCAGCGCAACAATGCCCGGCAGATCGTCGCCCGTCGCCGGGCGGAGTGCATAATCAGGCGCGCTCATACCAATCCTTGCTCGAATTAACCACCTTGACAACCAGCAGCATCACCGGCACTTCGATCAGCACGCCGACCACCGTCGCCAGCGCCGCGCCGGATTCGAAGCCGAATAGGCTGATCGCCGCTGCAACCGCCAGCTCGAAGAAGTTGGACGCGCCGATCAGCGCTGACGGACAAGCCACCGAGTGCTTTTCGCCGACTTTCTTGTTCAGCCAATAGGCGAGACTTGAGTTGAAGAAAACCTGGATCAGGATTGGCACCGCCAGCAAGGCAATGACCAGCGGCTGATCGATGATCGCCTTGCCCTGAAAGGCGAAGAGCAAGACCAGCGTCGCCAGCAGTGCCGAGATCGACCACGGCCCGATCTTGGCCATCGCCGCGTCGAACGCGCCCTGCCCGCCTTTGAGCAGGTGTTTGCGCAAAAGCTGAGCGAGAATCACCGGGATCACGATGTACAGCGCAACGGAGGTGAACAGCGTGTCCCACGGCACGGTAATCGCCGAGATGCCGAGCAGAAAGGCGACCAGCGGCGCGAAGGCGAAGATCATGATCGTATCGTTGAGCGCCACCTGCGAGAGCGTGAACAGCGGGTCGCCGTTGGTCAGGCGACTCCAGACGAAGACCATGCGATGTAGCTGTCCAGCTGATCGGCCGGCAGGTAGGGCGCGAAGATCTGGCGGATGAACAGCCAGCCGAGAAAAGCCATCGAAAAGGGTTTGACCAGCCAATTGATGAATAGCGTGACGCCGATGCCCCGGACGTGCTGGCGAACTTCATGCAGGGCACCAAAATCGACCTTGACCAGCATCGGGATGATCATCACCCAGATGAGCAGGCCGACCGGCAGATTGACTTGCGCCACTTCCATTTTTCCAACGGCCTGAAAGACACCGGGCAGCGTCTGCCCCAAAGTAATACCGGCGACGATGCAGAGGAATACCCAGATCGTCAGATAGCGCTCGAAGACGCTCATCGGAGCGTGCGCAGCGATTTTTGCGGTGACTTCACATTGAACACTCATTGCGCTTTACTCCCGGCTGCCTCGTGGATCAGTCGTGCTGCCGCAACGATGTCCTGGCGCGACATGGATTCCAGATCGAGCGCCAGAAAGGCCTTGATTCGTTTTTCGAGCGCCTGATAAGCCACTTCGAATGCCTCCCGACGTACCTCCATTGGCTCAACATGCGCCGGATCGTCGATTCCCCAATGAGCAGTGGTCGGATGCCCCGGCCAGATCGGGCAGGTTTCACCCGCCGCGCTGGCGCAAACGGTGAAGATGTAATCAAGCCTGGGCGCACCGGGCGCGGCGAATTCGTCCCACGATTTGCTGCGAACGTCCAATGGCAGCGGTACGCCATGGTTTTCCAGCGTCTCCAGCGCCACTGGATTGACCTTGCCCGAAGGCTTGCTGCCCGCCGAGAAAGCCCGAACACGCCCTTGCCCGAGGTGGTTGAACAAGGCTTCGCCGAGGATCGAACGCGCTGAATTGCCGGTACACAGAATCAGCACGTTGATCGTGTTTGCATCACTCATTGATGTTTCCTTTCGGGGTACAGAGTTGTAGATTTCCGCCGCAACAGTCTTCGGTCAAAAAGGCAATCAGCCCATTGATCCGAGGCATTTCGGCCCGGTAACGCACAAAACGGCCTTCCTGGACGGCGGTAACCAGACCCGCCTGCGCCAAGGTCTTGAGGTGGAACGAAAGCGTCGGTGCCGGCAACCCCAGCTGTTCGCCAATCACACCGGGCGTCAGACCTTCAGGAGCAAAGCGCACCAGGAGGCGAAAAACGGCGAGACGACTTTCCTGCGCCAGAGCGGCAAGTGCGTTAACTGCATCTTTATTTTCCATATTTCCAATATTATGGAAATATGGAAAGCATGGCAAGCGATCATTTTGTTCTTCGCCCATATCGAGAGTTGAGAGCCGATCCCTATCGATTCAGTAACACGTCCGCCTTGAGCACCAATAGCGCGTTCATCGAATCCGGTGTCGATTGGCAAGGTTCGTCAAAGAAGACTCACAGCACGCACCACTACTCCATCGTCAGGAGCGTAGTGCCGTCCCGGTCTCGCCATCAAATAGATGCATGTGCTGACGCGAAAGGTAGACCTGCATCTCGGTTTCTGGCGGCTCATCAAATCCGGCATGGCAACGTGCAATGAGCTCCGAATCGCCGATACGGAACGTCACCAAGGTTTCGGCGCCAAGAGGTTCAGTTATCACGACGCAGGCTGAAACGGCAATGCAGTCCGGTTGCGGCACAAGTGAGATGTTTTCGGGCCGAATGCCAAACTTAAGAGCCGTTCTTCCTTTGCCCAGCTTAGCAAGTTCTGGCGGTACGCCGACACTCACCCCTCCGAGCGTGACGGTATCATTGTCACCAGCCAAACAATTGACCAGATTCATTGGCGGTGATCCCGTAAAGCCAGCTACGAAGAGGGCCGCCGGTGTGTTGTAGATTTCTTTCGGCGTCCCGTACTGCATCTTGTGGCCACCGCTCAGAACGGCAATTCGATCAGCCAGGGTCATGGCTTCAACCTGGTCATGGGTCACATAGATGATGGTTGCGCCAAGGCGCTGATGCAGCTTCTTGATTTCGCCGCGCATCTCGCCTCGTAACTGGGCATCCAGATTGGACAGTGGCTCGTCAAACAGAAACACTTTGGGTTGTCGCACAATGGCCCGGCCGATCGCCACGCGTTGACGCTGGCCACCCGACAGAGCCGATGGCTTGCGCTCGAGCATGTGATCGATGCGCAGAAGCTGGGCCGCTTCCATCACGCGCTTCTTGATCTCGGCTTCAGGAGTTTTGCGCAACCTGAGGCCGAAGGCCATGTTTTCGTAGAGTGACTTGTGCGGGTAGAGCGCGTAGTCCTGAAATACCATCGCAATATCCCGGTTGCGCGGCAGGACATCGTTTACCCGCTTGCCTTCAATCAGCACATCACCGCCGGTAATCGACTCCAACCCCGCCACCATGCGCAACAAGGTTGATTTCCCACAACCCGACGGCCCGACGAAGACGACGAACTCGCCGTGCTCGATTTCGAGGTCGACACCATGAACAACGTTATTTTTCCCGTCATACGACTTGATGATCTGCCTCAGCTCAACGGATGCCATATCTTTTTACTCTCGCTCGTAGGAGTGATAGAACCTGGCCAGAACGTCAAAGGCCATTTTTCGTGTTTTCTTGTCTTGTGCAATCAGGCCCTTGCGGTTGAACCCCTGATTGAAGATGGAAGTCGTACAAGAGCCAGGGCGTCATTCCACAGACGTAGTCCGCCTCGGAAATCATGGCCACCTGCTCTTCGTAAATGTGCGCCTGACATTCTTCCGTGAATAGTTCGTCACTTCGTCCGTGGTGGCCGGCCTTGGCGTCGGCGCCTGTTTCACTGATGATCACGGGTTTTTCGGGTCGTGAAGCGCGAAGGAGTTTGCGCAGCCCACTGAAATCAGGCTCGTACCAACCGAAGTATTCGTTGATTCCGATCACATCGATATGCGCCGCAAGACGATCCTCGATGCAGAACTTTTCCCGGTTGATCAGACACGCGGCACCGACCAGCCGGGTTGGGTCATTCTCTTTGGCGATCCGGGCCAGTGTGCTCATGAAACGGTAGCGCGCGTCGCTATCGGCGTTTTCGTTGCCTACGCCCCAGAGAATCACACTCGCACGATTCCGGTCACGGCGGATGAGTTCACCCAACTGATTGCTGGCATCGTCAAAGGTGGCCTCGTTCTCGAAATCGATGGCCCAATAGACCGGAATTTCCTCCCAGAGAAGCAGCCCCATTTCATCGGCAAGCTGGGCTACGTGCTCATGGTGAGGATAGTGAGACAGGCGCAAGAAGTTGCAGCCAA
>JAIFNM010000231.1 GCA_020047725.1 Betaproteobacteria bacterium | reverse complement strand
CGCGCATGGCACGCTGGCGTTTCGTCCTGGAACGGTCGCGAGCGCTGCAACGATTTCTCGATTGGTGTCGAGTTGGAGGGATGCGATGAACGGCCCTTTGAAGACATCCAGTACAGACGACTAGTGGATCTTATTGAGTCGCTAAGAAGACGCTTCCCGATTGAATCGATTGTCGGGCATTCCGATGTCTCGCCAGGGCGCAAGACTGATCCCGGGCCGTTCTTTGACTGGCAGCGTCTCGCAGTATTTTCGTGACTGTTCCGGAATTCAGCGAGCCGGAAAGGTGATGCGAATGGACTATTCAGGACGTCTTTCCAGGGGAATTTTATTCGGCGTTGTTGAATTGAGACAACATAATTCAACTTGCTCACGACAACATAATTCAACTTGCTCACCGTCACAAGAAAGTTCTTGCGTCAAGTGTTATGCGCTACTAGAATTAGTGACAAAATGCAAGAGCAGCACAACATCTAGTAGCTTTAACGCGAAATCCTTTTCTCCGTGAGGGTTTTTTTGGGTCGAACCAATTCGACTCGCCAGCTTCTGAATGCAGGTTGTGATGGACGTAAGCGGATTGCAAAACCACATATATTCCCTTTGCCTATCTTGCTCACCGAGCTCCTCCGGTTTTGCTTCAGTATCTGCTCCTGCTTCTTTTCCCTCATCCCGATCAAACATCGAATTTCATGCCGCGATCTCTGCTTCGATCCCCGCCATGCGGCACGGCTTCTCATGTCAATTGGTTTCTTCTATTCACGACCGGTGTATTCGGTCCACTATTGATGTGGCTGACGATACATGCAGAACGGGTTATTTTAACCGGCGGAAATCGCCCTTCACGAATTCAATCCGCGCATTTCTGGCGCGTCCATTGGATGGTCCGGCTCCTGCGGATCGTGTTTATGCAATGCCCTAGCTGAAAGTTTTTCTTGAAACTGACAAAGGAGGTTGACATGGCAACAAGTGCGAAAAAACCCGCAGCGGCTGCGAAGCCGGCTGCCAAGAAGGTAGCGCCGAAGGCCGCTGCCAAACCTGAAGTGAAGAAAGCAGCGCCCAAGGCAGCAGTTACGGCCGCAACGCCCAAGGTCGCCGTTAAGCCCGCAGCCAAGGTTGCGGCACCGAAGGCAGCGGCTAAACCGGTAGTAAAGAAAGCCGCTCCCAAAGTTGCTGCCAAGCCTGCAGCTAAGGTTGTGGTACCAAAGGCTGCAGTCAAGCCGGCTGTAAAGAAGGCGGCAGCCAAACCCGCTGCAAAGGTTGTGGCATCAAAGGCAGCAGCTAAGCCCGTGGTAAAGAAGGTCGCGCCCAAAGCTGCAGCCAAACCGGTAGAAAAGAAAGCAGTACCCAAGGCTGCAGCCAAACCAGTGGAAAAGAAAGCTGCTCCCAAGGCAGTGGCCAAACCAGTAGAAAAGAAAGCTGCTCCCAAGGCAGCGGCCAAGACTGTGGAAAAGAAAGCAGCGCCCAAGACTGAGGCACCGAAGGCAGCAGCCAAACCCGTAGTAAAGGCAGCGGCTCCCAAGGTTGCAGCCAAGGCAGTAGCCAAGAAACCCGCTGCAAAGAAAGCGGCTCCCTCTCCTCAGACTCCTGCGGCTGCCGCTCCATCAACGGCGGCGACGCCGGGTATGAAATCGGCGCTCAATCCGACGGGTGCCTGGCCATTCCCAACGGGGTCTCGTCCGAAGTAGTCATGGATACAAGGTGGGAAGAATTCTTCTCACCGCCATCGATTTGCCAGAGGCGTAACGGTTGTTGCGCCTCTTTTTTATATGTGTGATGCCGTAGCCAAACGTTGCACGTTCCAGTAGCACCCTTGGCTTCGGGCTACGGTGTGGCGCAAGGAAAGCTCTTCGGCCAACTCGCAACTCCAAAGACGTGCAACGATTCTCAAGCACGGGCCTTATACGCCCTTATCCTCCTTCTGGTATTGTTCCTCCCCTCCGTAATAATTCAAAGCCAATGCCATGCAACACAATGTAGTCGATGCTCAAATTTCGCCCACCGGTCGTCTGGAGGTCTTGTCCAGGGCGGAAGCCGCAAGCCTTCTTGATCGGGGGCACGGCGGTCTGCACGAACTTTTCCGTAATTGTTCTCTGGCCGTGCTCAATTGTGGCAATGAGTTGGACGATGGCAAGGAACTGCTCGAGCGCTACGCATCGTTTGATATTCACATGATCAAGCGTGCGCGGGGCATCAAACTTGACATCAGAGCGGCACCGGGCAGCGCCTTTGTCGATGACAAGATGATCAAGGGCATCCAAGAGCATCTCTTCGCCGTGCTACGCGATGTCATCTTTCTTGGCGACGAAATCCGGGGCAACCCCCGGTTTGATCAGAAGGCCCCGGATGGGGTGACGGATACGGTGTTCCACATCCTGCGCAACGCAGGCGTCCTGCGGCCGATGACCAATCCAAATGTCGTGGTTTGCTGGGGCGGGCACTCGATCAATCGCGAGGAATACGAGTACACGAAGCGGGTTGGTTACCACTTGGGGCTGCGCGGCATGGACATCTGTACCGGCTGCGGCCCTGGCGCCATGAAAGGGCCGATGAAAGGTGCTGCAATCGGCCACGCCAAGCAACGCATCGGAGGACGCTATCTTGGCTTTACCGAGCCAGGAATAATCGCCGCTGAGCCGCCTAATCCGATCGTCAACGAACTGGTCATCCTGCCTGATATCGAGAAGCGCCTGGAGGCTTTCGTCCGGGCTGGCCACGGCATTATCGTGTTTCCCGGCGGTGTTGGAACAGCTGAGGAAATTCTCTATATCCTCGGTATCCTGCTGCATCCGGACAACGTGGGATTGCCCTTCCCGCTGGTATTTACCGGCCCCAAGAGCGCGGAGGAGTATTTCCGGCGTATCGACCAGTTCATTGGCGAGACTCTGGGTGCTGAAGCCCAAAAGCACTACAAGATCATTATCGATGATCCTGAATCCGTCGCTCGTGAACTCAAGTCTGGGCTACAACTCGTGCGTGATTTCCGGAAGGAAAGGCACGACGCCTACAACTTTAACTGGCTTCTGCGGATCGATAGTGAGTTTCAGCAGCGTTTCCGTCCCACACATGAAAACATGCGCAACCTGCATTTGCGGAAAAATCAGCCGAGTCATTTGTTGGCCGCAAACTTGCGCCGTGCCTTCTCAGGTTTAGTGGCAGGCAATGTCAAAGCCGAGGGAATCCGTGCGATCGAGAAGCACGGTTGTTTCGAAATTCATGGGGAATCGGTGATCATGGGGCCGGTCGATGCGCTGTTATCGTCCTTTGCGGCCCAGAATCGCATGAAGCTGTCGGGCAAGAAATACAATCCGTGTTATCGGATTGTTGATGAGCGTGAGCAATAGGCTTGATTTGAACCGGGCGCACTATGGTGCGACAACGACCCGATTGCGTCCCGAATGCTTGGCTGTATATAGAGCTTGATCGGCGGCCCTGATCAATGCCTCGCTGGAGTCGCCATGTTCCGGGTAGGCGGCGACGCCAACCGAGAATGTGGCTGACAGGGAGATATCGCCAAAACATATTTTCTGCTGGGCAAAAGCAATGCGCCACCGCTGGGCGCGTTCGGCTGCCGTTTCAAGCGTCATATTTGGCAAGACCAGAAGGAATTCTTCCCCGCCGTAGCGGCAAGGCAGATCGGCGCTTCGCGCTCCATTCCGGATGAGTTCGCCAAGACATCTGATCACTTCGTCACCCGCCTGGTGGCCGTAGGTGTCGTTCAGGCTCTTGAAGCGATCAATGTCAATCATCAGCAGCGACATAGGCAGGTTGTCGCGCTTTGCACGTGACAGTTCACGTTCCAGCGATTCGTCCAGAAAGCGACGGTTGAAGAGGCCGGTCAAGGGATCGCGGATCGTCTGCTCGCGAAGCTTCTCGTGAGTTTCGTGGCGCTGGGTCGCATCGCGGGTAACCCCGATATAACCCACGATCTGTCCGGATTTGTCGTGGATGGGCGTTGAATTGATTTCAACCCACAACAGGTTTCCATCCTTGCAGATCATTTCCACTTCAAAGCTTTCAGCCCCCATTCCTGTTTCTCGTGCCGCCTGATTGTGGCGGCGTTGCATTGCCTGGTCGACAATCGGGTAGCCGGTCGGGGTAATCGTATCCTTGAAGCTGCGACCAATGATTTCTTCGCGCGCATAGCCGCGCATGCGCTCATCGGCACCGTTGATGTAGGTAAAACGGAGTTCGCGGTCGAGTTGCCAGACGACATCGTGCGTATTTTCGGTGATGAAGCGCAGACGCTCCTCACTCTCGCGCAAGGCTTCCTCGATCCGTTTTTGTTCGTCGATATCGGTAATCATGCCGACCACCCACATATGCTCGCCGGCCGCATTTTTTACGGTTGATGTGGAAATGAGCCCCCAGAAGACGGTGCCGTCCTTGCGCAAAAAACGTCGTTCGTGCGTGTGCGACCTGATTTCACCGGCCAGCAGGGCGCTGAAGTGTTCCCCCAGCGCGACCGATTCATCAGGGTGAGCAATGCTCCGTATCGACAGTTTGCCGCGAACCTCACTCCTCCGGTAGCCAAAAATCTTGCACCAGCGACGGTTAACGTCGACGTGCCGGGCGTAGCGGTCAGCGAGCATGATGCCTACCCCCGCGTTGCTCAGAATGGCGTTCAGGCGGTTTTTTTCCTCGGCCGCTTCAGATTCAAGCTGTTTCAGTCGGGCGGCCTCGTTGCGCAACTGAAGCTTGAAACGAATCGCAAACAGGGTGACAACGACAAGGGACAACAAAACAGCAAGCCAGGGAACGTTCGGGATGGGTTGCTGAAAAAGCGTGGTCAGCAATTCCTGCGCGGGTGCCTTGTCGCTGAATACCAGCAACGCGGCGAGCAAAACGTACTGCACAGGGGCGTCGCCGTGCAGCGGTGTGGGGCGAAAACGAATGAGGAAACTTGATGTCATGCCATAAGGATAGCATGGGGGAGCCATCCAGTGGCTGGTGGGTATGTCAATACGTCCATAGGTTCGTCGAAGTTCGGCGGGTTTTTGCTGCATATCCATTAAAATCGGCCCCAACATTTTGAATGTGGCCGAATATTCCTTGCTTGAGGTTTGTTTATCATGCAAATCATTGGCCTCGCCAGCAATTCACGTCCCCGAGTGATTAAAAGACCTGCCAATGCGCCTCAAACCATCGCCGAATTATCTTGCAGGCTATCCATCTGAGTTGGCTGCCCAAGTGCACGAGCTTATTGCGCAGAATCGGCTGGCCGACATTCTGCTCAAGCAATACCCGTTGGCGCACAGCGTGCGCACCGACAAGGCGCTCTATGATTACGTGCAGGAAATTAAAGGCTCGTATCTGCGTAACGCAGGCCAGGTCAACGTGGTGGCGTTTGACAGCACCATGCACGTCATGCGGCATGCGCTGGGAATGCACACCAGTCGGTCGCAAGTGCAAGGCGCCAAGCTCAAATCGAAGCGCGAGATTCGCGTCGCCGCCGTGTTCAAGGCGATGCCGCCCGAATTCCTGCGCATGATCGTGGTGCACGAACTGGCGCACATGAAGGAGCGTGAGCACGACAAGGCCTTCTATCAGCTATGCCGGCACATGGACGCCGATTATCATCAATCGGAATTCGACCTGCGCGCCTACCTCTGCTATCTCGATATGACTGACCGGCCGCTTTGGTCGGTGGGCCTGGAGGAGTAACAAGCTCCGACGCTTCAATCCTCCAACGCGCGCACCTTCACCGTTTTTCCCTTTACCTTGCCGAGCGAGAGTTTGCGCACGGCTTCATGCGCGATCTCGCGTGCGATGGCGACATAGGTGCTTTGATCGGTCACCGTGATTTTGCCGACCTGTTCGCGGGTGAACTGGCGACCGCCCGCTTCGGCAGTGAGGGCACCCAGCACGTCGCCGGCGCGGATCTTTTCCTTGCGACCACCGAGAATCTGCAATGTGACCATCGGCGGCACCAGCGGCGAATCGTTGCCCGATTGCAATGAACCCAGACCGTGCCACTCCGGGTCACTGCCCGTCATTTCGGCGATGGCGGCAATGCGGCGCTTGTCGGCCGGGCTGCACAGGCTGAACGCCCAGCCGTCCTCATCAGCGCGGCCGGTGCGGCCAATGCGATGGATATAAATCTCCGGGTCGGGTGTTACGTCGACATTGATGACTGCTTCGAGGCGCGCAATATCCAGCCCGCGTGCCGCTACGTCAGTGGCCACCAGCACCGAGCAACTGCGATTGGCGAACTGGATCAGCACCTGGTCGCGCTCGCGCTGTTCCAGATCGCCATTCAAGGTCAGTGCGTAAAATCCCTGAGCGTGCAGCACGTCCAGCAAGTCGCGGCATTGCTGCTTGGTGTTGCAGAAGGCCAGCGTGCTGACCGGGCGGTAATGCTTGAGCAGCACACCGACGGCTTGCAGACGTTCGTCGTGCTTGATCTCGTAGAAACGCTGGCGGATCTTGCTGTCCTCGTGCTGTTCGAGCAGCTTGACCTCCTGCGGCTTCCGCAGGAACTGGTTCGCCAGCCGCTCGATGCCTTCGGGAAAGGTTGCCGAAAAGAGCATCGTCTGCCGCCCCGACGGGCATTGCTTGGCGACATAGGCGATATCGTCGTAAAAACCCATGTCCAGCATGCGATCGGCTTCGTCGAGCACCAGTGTGTTGAGCGCATCGAGTTGCAGGCTGCCGCGTTCGAGGTGATCCATTATGCGCCCCGGCGTACCGACGACGATGTGCGCTCCGTGTTCCAGGCTGTCGCGTTGCGGACGCAGGGTCGAGCCGCCGCACAGCGTGAGGATCTTGATATTGGCTTCGGAGCGCGCCAGACGGCGGATTTCCTGCGTCACCTGGTCGGCCAGTTCGCGCGTCGGACACAGCACCATGGCCTGCACCGCAAAGCGACGCGGATTTAGATTGGTCAGCAAGGGCAGCGCAAAGGCAGCCGTCTTGCCGCTACCGGTCTTGGCCTGTGCGATCAGGTCGTGGCCGGCCAGCGCAATCGGCAGGCTGGCCGCCTGGATGGCCGTCATCGTCAGGTATTCAAGCTGCTCCAGCGTCGCCTTCAAGGTGGGCGACAGCGGCAGTTCATTGAACGAGCGCCCGGCCGTTTTTTCTGCGGGCGAAGAGGAGGGGGGTGTAGTTTTGATCATGCGCAATTATCCCTGTCTGCGGAGCGCTCTGCCGAAAAACTTGTTTGGTAGTTTTACCAAACAAGCAGATAATGTCCCTATCGTCGTTAGAACGAGGTCAACCTTGAGCGTCAAAGATTCCATCCTGAATGCCGGCGTGTTGCTGCTGAAGGGAAAGGGCATTGCGGCACTCACGCAGCCGCAGGTCGCCAAGGCGGCGGGCGTCAAGCAGAGCCATCTGACCTATTATTTCCCGACTCGTACCACGCTGCTGCTGGCGATTGCCGAACAAACGATCAGCACTGCGATGAGCGACATCGCTGCCCATCTGGCCGAAAAACCGGAAAGCAAAACCTTGGCCGCCACCCTGTCGGAAATCATGATTACCGGCCTGCCGCCTAGAGTGATCATCGGCCTGATCGTGGCGGCCGACGCCGAGCCCGAAATCCGCCAGTCGTTGCGCGATCTCATCAACGACGCAAGAGCGCACATTCAAGCCTTGCTGGTCAAGGCCGGGCTGGCGGCCAGTTCGGACGCCGCCTTGCTCTTCCACGCGACCGTGGTTGGCCTGGCTGTCATGCATCAGGCGCGCATGAGTCCCGAATCCTCGCGCGAGATTCACAACGGAGTCGCGGCCATGCTGCAGTTGCTAGCCCTGCCCATCCACGACATTCAATCAGGAGGGTAATCATGAACACGTCCAATCTGGAGCCACGGCGGCTGGTCTTGGCCCTCCTGGCGACTACGCTGGTCGGATGCGAAAAGCCGCCTGTGCCGGCCTATCAGGGCTATGTCGAGGGCGAATTCCTCTATCTTTCCGCGCCACAGGCGGGCTACCTTAAGTCGCTGGATGCCGCTCGCGGCAGCCGAGTCACTGCGGGGCAAGCGCTGTTTGCCATTGCAACGGACCCGGACGCGCAAGCGCTGGCCGAGGCCGAAGCTCGTACCGGCTCGGCGCGGGAAAAAGTTGAAAACCTCAAGGAGCCGCGCCGGGCGCCCGAGATCGCCACGCTGGAAGCCAATCTGCAGGCCGCTCAGGCCACCCTGCGTCTGGCCCGCACGCGACTGCAACGGCAGGAGGCGCTGGTCAAAGCGAAATTTGTCTCGCAGGCCGCGCTGGACGAAACGCGTAGCGCCTTTGAGCAGGCTACTGCTCAAGTCGAAGCGAATCGTCAGCAACTGGCGACCTATCGTGCCACTCTGGGTCGTCAGTCCGAAGTGCGCGGTGCCGAAGCCGACTTGCAAGCAGCGGCCGCTCTTGCGGAACAAAAACGCTGGGTGGTCGAACGCAAGGCGGTGAACGCTCCGACGGCTGGCGAGGTGAGCGAAACCTATTATCGACCCGGCGAATGGGTGCCGGCCGGTGCCGCCGTGGCCAGCCTGCTGCCGGATGCGCGGCGGCGTCTGCGCTTCTACGTTCCGGAGACGGAGCTTGCCACGCTCAAGCCGGGGCAGAAGATTGAAGCCGGTTGTGACGGTTGCGCCGCGTCCATCCGCGCCACCATCGACTTCATCGCCGCGCAGGCGGAATACACGCCGCCAGTCATCTACAGCCGGGGCAGCCGGGAGAAGCTGGTGTTCCGCGTCGAGGCGGCGCCCGATGCGGAACAGGCCGCGACCTTGCGCCCCGGGCTGCCGGTCGACGTGCGTTTAGCAGATCATTGAAATGAGTGTTGCCCAAAGCGCTCCGCTGGTCATCGACGTAACCGGAATCAACAAGCATTTCGGCGAGAAGCACGTGGTGAAGGACCTGTCGCTGCAGGTACGCGAAGGTGAGATCTTCGGCTTCCTCGGCCCCAACGGCAGCGGCAAGACGACCTCGATCCGCATGCTGTGCGGCCTGCTGACGCCGGATAGCGGCCACGGCACCTGCCTCGGGCTGGACGTACTCCGCGAAAGCACGGCTATCAAGCGTCAGGTCGGCTACATGACGCAGAAATTCTCGCTGTGGGATGACCTGACCATCGCCGAGAACCTCGATTTCGTCGCCCGCATGTTCGGCATGAAGAATCGCCGCGACGTCGTTGATCAGGCGCTGGAAGAACTGGGCCTGACTACCCGCCGCAACCAGCTCGCCGGAACGCTCTCGGGCGGCTGGAAGCAGCGTCTGGCGCTGGCCTCGTGCCTGTTGCATCACCCCAAACTGCTGCTGCTCGATGAACCCACAGCCGGCGTCGACCCCAAGGCGCGGCGGGATTTCTGGGAGGAAATCCATCGTCTTTCGGCGGCCGGCATCACCGTGCTCGTGTCCACCCACTACATGGATGAAGCCGAGCGCTGTCACCGGCTGGCCTACATCGCCTACGGCACGCTGCTGGCTTTGGGAACGGCGGAGGAAGTGGTGGCGAGCCAGGGCTTGCATACCCGCGAGATCAGCGGCAGCGGCCTGCTGGGTCTGGGCGAAAGCTTGCGTCAATTGCCCGGTGTCGACCTGGTCGCCAGTTTCGGCGCCACGCTGCACGTCAGCGGCAAGGAAGAGGCACGGCTGGAAGCCAGTCTGCAAGCCGTTCTCCAAGGCACTGCCCTGAAGATGGCCGTCGTTCCTGCCTCTCTGGAGGATGCCTTCATTTACCTCATGCAGGGCAGCCAGGATCAATTCCAGGGGTGATGCGATGACGCTTTTTTCACACTCGTTCTCTTTCTCCCGCTGGATCGGCATTCTGCTCAAGGAGTTCATCCAGTTAAAACGCGACCGGCTGACCTTCGGCATGATCGTCGGCATCCCGATCATGCAGCTGGTGCTCTTCGGCTACGCCATCAATGCCGATCCCAAACATTTGCCGACTGCCGTCGTCATGGCCGATCCCGGACCCTTTGCCCGCTCCTACGTGGCAGCCATGCAGAACAGCGACTACTTCAAAATCGTCGGCAGCGTCGACGAGCGGCAGGCCAACGATCTGCTGGAGCGCGGGCAGGTGCAATTCGTTGTCACTTTCCCTCCGGGATTCAACCGTGATCTGGTGCGCGGGAAGCCGCCTGTCCTGCTGGTCGAGGCCGACGCCACCGACCCGATGGCGGCCAATGGCGCCATCTCGGTGCTGAACCGTCTCGGTGCGGAAGTCTTCGCCCCGGATCTGCCTGGGCTGCAACGCCCGTCCGCGCCGCTAATCGAACTGCGCGCGCACCGTCGCTACAACCCCGAAGGCTTGACCTTCTACAACATCGTACCGGGCTTGATGGGCGTCATCCTGACGCTGACCATGGTGCTGATGACCGGCCTGGCGATGACCCGCGAACGCGAGCGCGGCACCTTCGAGAACCTGCTCGCCACCCCAGCGACGCCGCTGGAAGTGATGACCGGCAAGATCGTTCCCTACATCCTGATCGGCCTGATCCAGGTCACGCTCATCCTCGTCGCCGCGCGCTGGCTGTTCGACGTGCCGATGCACGGCAGCCTGCTCCTGCTCTATGGCGTGGTGCTGCTGTTCATCTGCGCCAACCTGACGCTCGGCATCACCTTCAGCTCGATCGCCCGCAACCAGCTCCAGGCCATGCAGATGACTATTTTCTTCTTCATGCCGTCGCTGCTGCTTTCCGGCTTCATGTTCCCCTTTCGCGGCATGCCGGAGTGGGCGCAGATGATCGGCAATGTGTTGCCGCTAACGCATTTCCTGATCCTCGTGCGCGGCATCATGCTTAAGGGAAACGGGATCGGCATGATATGGGATCAGGTCTGGCCGATCCTGCTGTTCATGGGCGCCGTGCTGGCGTTCGGGCTGAAGACGTTCAGGCGAACACTGGATTGAGGCGCGGTTGCTTGTAGGTATTCGGGGACCCGTCACGTCAGCAGAGACGCTCGAGAAAAATCCCCACAGCGGCCAGCTACCTTGAAGGACGTTCAGAACGACCCCACCTATTCGCCAGGAAACCCCGGCGGTTTTCTCTCGGCTAAACCGCCGCCCGCTGTTCCAGCCACCGCAGCAAGGTCAAGAAAATCTTGTCCGGCGCAATGGGCTTGACGATAAAGTCATTCAT
>JAIFNM010000103.1 GCA_020047725.1 Betaproteobacteria bacterium | reverse complement strand
TTGTTGTCGGCACTAGCGCCGGTGCCGTCGTCGGTGCGCTCTACGCATCGGGAACCAATGGTTTCGACCTGCAGAAACTGGCGTTCAAGCTGGACGAATCGAAGATCAGCGACTGGTCGGTTCCGGATCGCGGCGTTCTCAAAGGCGAGGCGCTGCAGCAGTTCGTCAATGACGCCGTTGCGCAGCGCCCGATCGAGGCCCTGAGGAAAACTTTTGCCGTGGTGGCCACCGACCTCAACAGCGGCGAAAGCATCCTCTTTCGTACCGGCAATACCGGCATGGCGGTACGCGCCTCGGCCACCGTTCCCGGCGTTTTCAGGCCGGTCACGATCAATGGCCACGAGTACGTTGACGGTGGCCTGTCGAGCCTGATCCCGGTACGCTGCGTTCGTCAGCTGGGTGCTGACGTGGTGATTGCCGTCGACATCTCGGCGCGCCCTGGCAACCAGCCGGTCAAGGGTACGCTCGACATCCTGCTGCAGACCTTCACCATCATGGGCCAGAACCTCGCCCGATTCGAACTCAAGGAAGCCGACGTCGTCATCCGCCCGCAGGTCGGCAACGTTGGCTCAACAGATTTCCTGGCACGTCATGACGCTATTCTGGAAGGCGAAAGAGCAGCCCAGGCCGCACTTCCACAAATCCGTGAGGCCATCAGGAAAGCGGCGGGCGGATAGGAAACAATAAACGAATTGCTGACAAACGAACGCCAGCGTGAGAACCCAAAATAGCGGCCGAGAAAATCTCAAGCCGTAGCAGGTTCGCATTGTTCAGACATACAACGCCATATTCTCGATGTCCGCCGCGCGCAACCCGGCGTTCTGGTCGTTCTGTTCTTCATTCTGCTGCTCTACCTTACGGCGCCGACTTGCACGGTGTTTGCCAAATGCGAAATCGATTCGAGCATCGTCGATTCCAGCATTTCACGGCATTCCAGCCAGCGCCGATGTCGGGCTTCGCAAACTCAGCCCAAGCTACGAACTGATCGACTCGCTGAGCAAGACAACACAGGATTTTGTTGAAAGCGCGCGCTTCCACGCTGCCGAGTCACAACTTTCTTATTGCGTAACTCGTTGCTTAGTACGTAATTGTAAGTCTGGTGTCAGAATTCCCGCACATTGTTCGCTTCAGTCTGGAGTAGCGCAAGGGCGACTTGTACGTGACCTTGCCGTACAACTTTAGGCCGTGGTGACTGAGTGTCGCCGGCAGCAAAAGGTAGAAATTGTGCTGAGCGCTGGCGATCACATAGCGGTTCCGTACTTAGTTCGGGGCTTTGAGAATCCAAACCAGAGAAGGAGGGGTTCAGATGCAGCTTACTCAAAAACACAAAGACTATTGGCGACGCAACCTGAATATGACAGCGATCCTGCTGGCCATATGGTTCGTTGTCACGTTCGTGGTCAGCTATTTTGCGCGCGAACTTAACGGCATCACCGTTCTTGGTTTCCCGTTCGGCTTTTACATGGGCGCCCAGGGTTCGCTGATTATTTATGTTGTTATCATCTGGTATTACGCTCACTACATGAACAATCTTGACAAGCAATACGGCGTTCACGAGGGGGATGACTGATGGCTACCCAGGGATCCAATCAGGCGTTTTTCAAGAGTCTGCAGCGCTACTACACGTTTTACACCGGTGGTTTCATTGCCTTCGTGATCATGGTCGCCATCCTTGAGCAGATGGGGGTGCCGAACAGGGTACTCGGCTACATCTTCCTCGGCGCAACGGTGCTGCTCTATGCGGGCATCGGTTTCATGTCGAAAACGGCGGACGTTGGCGAGTACTATGTGGCCGGGCGAAGGGTGCCCGCGCTGTTCAACGGCATGGCAACCGGAGCCGACTGGATGTCGGCGGCATCGTTCATCGGTATGGCCGGTACACTTTACCTGAGCGGTTACGACGGCCTCGCCTTCGTGATGGGCTGGACAGGCGGTTACTGCCTGGTGGCACTGTTCCTCGCGCCCTATCTGCGCAAATTCGGTCAATTCACGATTCCGGACTTTCTTGGAGCGCGTTTTGGCGGCCACATCCCGCGGGCAATCGGCGTATTTGCTGCCATTCTCTGCTCTTTCACCTATGTGATTGCGCAGATCTACGGCGTCGGTATTATTACTGCACGCTTTACCGGCTTAGAGTTCCAGGTCGGCGTATTCGTCGGTCTGGCCGGCATTCTGGTCTGTTCCTTCCTCGGTGGCATGAAGGCAGTCACCTGGACGCAGGTCGCGCAGTACATCATCCTGATCGTTGCCTACATGATCCCGGTGGTCTGGTTGTCGGTGAAGCAGACCGGCATCCCGATTCCGCAAGTGGTTTATGGTTACCAGTTGCAGAAGGTGACCGAGCGCGAGAAGGCGCTCAACGACAAGACGACTGATGTTGGCGCCAAGGAAGAGTCGGTTCGCGCGATCTTCCGTGAGCGCGCTGCCAAGGCCGATGCCAACCTGAAAGGGCTGGAGTCAGGCGGTGTGGGCTTCCTGACGGCTGAGCGCGCCAAACTCGATGCCAGGGTGGGCGAGTTGAAGGCGGCTGATCCGCAGGATGCCAAGGCGCTAAAAGCGGCTGAGGATGCACTCAAGGCGTATCCGGTTGATCCGGTGGAGGCCAAGAAGGCCTGGACCGCAGCGAAGACTGGCTCTGCGGCCAAGGCGGCTCCGGTAAAAGCGCACGCAGAATCTTTCGCTGCCAAAGACGACAAGTCACGTGACATTGCGAGAAAGAATTTCCTCGCACTGATCTTCTGTCTGATGGTCGGTACCGCGGCGCTGCCTCACATCCTGATGCGTTTCTACACCACGCCTTCGGTACAGGAAGCACGTCGTTCGGTGTTCTGGTCCCTGTTCTTCATCTTCCTGCTCTACTTCACCGCGCCGGCACTGGCGGTGCTCGCCAAGTACGAGGTCTATCACAATCTGGTCGGTTCGTCGTTCGCAGCTTTGCCAGCCTGGGCCTCAAACTGGGCGGCGGTAGACAAGACGCTGATGTCAATTACCGACATTAACCTGGACGGCATCATTCAGCTCGCCGAAGTCACTATTGGTGGCGACCTGATCGTGCTGGCGACGCCGGAAATCGCCGGCTTGCCGTACGTGATTTCGGGTCTGGTGGCGGCCGGCGGTCTGGCTGCGGCGCTTTCGACGGCCGACGGTCTGCTGCTGACCATTGCCAACGCCCTTTCGCACGACGTCTATTACAAGATGATCGACCCGCATGCCACAACGGTTCGCCGCATCGCCGTGTCCAAGGGGCTGCTGCTGATCGTTGCCGTCCTTGCGGCCTACGTTACCTCGCTCAAGCCGGGAGACATCCTGTTCCTGGTCGGTGCGGCGTTCTCGCTGGCGGCTGCGGCGTTCTTCCCGACGCTGGTTTGCGGCATCTTCTGGAAGCGTGCCAACCGTCTGGGCGCGATTCTCGGCATGTCGCTCGGTCTGGGTGTCACGGCGTATTACATGTATATGACCTATCCGTTCTTCGGCGTCAATGCACCGTTGTGGTGGGACATCAACCCGATCTCGGCCGGTATCTTCGGCATCCCGCTCGGTTTCATCGGCGTGATCGTCGGTTCGTTGATCACCTCTTCTCCGAGCAAGGAAGTCCAGGAACTGGTCGACCACGTTCGCTATCCGAATCTGGAAGGCGATATCGAGACGAAAGGCGCTTGATTGATCACGTAAACTGCCCGTAAAAAGGCCCGCTTCGGCGGGCCTTTTTACGGTGCAGGGTGTGTGAGGAAGTTTTCTGTGTGCTGCTGTCTAGCGCAGCGGTTCGGGCAGCAGGTGTAGCAGGTCGGCGCGTTCGGCATCGTGCATCAGGCGTTCGGCGTGTTTCGGATCAAATTTGACGAGCTTGGTGGCGATCTTTTCGACGTTCTCCGGATCGTGCATGTGGTAATAGGCCATGCCCAACTGGTAATAGCTGATGCCATTCATCGGTTGCAGCCTGACGGCTTCTTTAAGCGCCCTGACCGCCTCGGTGTGATTGCCCGTGGCCGCACAAGCGAGGCCCAAGCCATACCAGGCGCGATCAAGATTTGGCAGGATGGTCACGGATTGTGTAAAGGCGGCGATTGCCTCGTGCTTTTTGCCTGCAGCATCGCGTACGAAACCGAGATTGAACCATGAGTCGCCATCGCCAGGCTCGATTTGAACGACGGCTTCAAACCATTTTTCGGACTTGGCCATGTCTTTCTTTTGGGCAGCAATTGCAGCAAGATGACGGGCCGCCTGTGCCGACTTCGGATTGGCCTTGAAGGCGTGTTCGAATGCCTCGGCAGCAAGCTGGTTGCGGCCAAAAAAATTCATTAACCAGCCGCGCATGTAGTAGCGTGTGTAGTCGAAGTCCATTGGTCTCTCTCGGAATGCCAAGTGTCAGCCGATATGTTCTGACCGGTGGAATTATCAGTCAATTTTTAAGAAGCTGTTCGGGAAAATCATGTCAATTGAGCTATTTGTTGTTGGCGTTGTGCGCACCCTGGTTGAAGTGGCGCTGCTGTCGTTGCTTGGTCTGTGGCTGGTCGGGCTGCTTGCCGGTGCATCACGCCAGTCCAATCCGGTTTACCGCGTCTTTTTGATTGTTACCAATCCGCCAGTCAAGTTCACCCGGTGGATTACGCCAAAGCTGATCATCGACAAGCACATCCCCTACGTTACCTTTTTTGTGCTCTTCTGGCTGTGGATTCTCCTCGCCTACGTCAAGCGTGTGCTTTGCGACATGAGCGGGCTTGTTTGCTGAGCCAGAATCTCCGCAAAGACTCCGTCGCGGCCAATGATCGTCTGGCCGTGCGAAGATGTGCCCCCATTCGGAGGAGCGCGCGATCGTGTGTTTGCGCGCCTGCAGTTAACCACTTACTTTTACGGATTCATTCCCCGATCAGATCGTCATAGTGCGGGCTTTCGGAGATATCGAGGCCAGGCTTCACGATCAGGCTGGCGCCTTTGGTTCCGTCCATGAGTATCTTGAACGGCAAATCAAAGCGGATGTGTTTGACAAATTCCGACTCATGGGCAGCGTCCTGTCGCTCCAGCCACTCCCAGTCGATCAAGCTGGCCTCCTGCTTCCAGGGCACTGTGAAATAGCCAATGTTCATGCTTGTAACATTGTGGAAGAAATGCGATCCAAGCGATGAATCAACCTGGAAGTCCTCCAGCGCCGTTTCCACGATCACGCGTGAATTGGAAATCTGACCAAAATTGACCGGAATACCAAGCCAGCGATCCCGCGTTCCCCACCGCCCCGGACCAATCAGGATGTACTTTCTCCCATCCTTTCGCAACCTGTCGTTCATGGTTTCGATCTCGGTCGCGATGGTCTCGGTTTTTGAACGATCAAATGAACGTGGCTTGACGAACACCAGATCCATGACGGAATCGTCGCGGCCATTGCCCATGGATTGCTCGGAAAATAGTACGAGATTTTCACGCTCGCAATGATCGAGACTGACCTCGGTCGAGTCGACGCTACGGATAAGGGGCTTCAGTTGAAGAATGTAGAACGTTGGTTTGCCGGAAGGATCGCGCAGGTTCACGGAGTATTCTATCTCGACGGGTGTACCCATCGACTTGGAACCGAGTTCGAGCACAGCCTTGACCACTTCGGCGAATGGATGCACATCGTATTTGAGAATCGGCGCGAAATTCACAATCCGTGTCCCTGCGATATTGGTGCCGGGAACGAGACGGTTGTTCGCGAAATCGTAGGTCGAGACGAGATCCTTGAGCGTTCCGTCCTTTTCCGCTTCTTCAAGATCCAGAACCGAATAGCAGATTTTTTCGCCCTGTAGCAGATCAATGTCGCTCTTCTCGAGGTCAATGGCGTAGAACGAGTTCTGAGACGAATTCAACTGGTTTTCCGGCGAGAGAATGTCCAGCTTCGGATAGAGCGGGCAGAAGCGGAAGCACTCGCCAGCATCCACAACATAAGCGCCCAGTCCGACGGCGCAGACGCAGAAACCGTCCTCAGGCTTGATGTAAGAAACCGGATACCAGTTGTAAGACTGCGCGGTACCCGAGAAGTCGGGGTAAAACCAGCGTCCATGCGCTCGCCCGACAACCTCCTGGATGATGACACCCATTCGCTCTTCCTCGATCTTGTAGCCCGCCGCCTCGAAATAGCACTTGGCCATTTTCGAGAACATGGAAGCGTAGGTCAGCTTGATGGCGGTTTCGATCTGCTTGACCCGTTCGTCAAGTTCGCTGTGCGAATTCGGGATCAGATAGGTGTCGTAGATTCCCGCAAACGGGAGCATGAGCATGTCTTCAAACAATCCTGAAGACCGGACTGCAAGCGGGTTTCTGCTAATCGAGGCGAAACGGGAAATCCGGTGACTGACCTCGTCGGACAGTTTTCCGGCAACAAAATCCTCTCGGACCGTGCCGTGGTCGGCATCGCTATAGGCATATTTCCAGAGCGAATTCCGTTCGACGAAGGATTCGAACTCATCGATGCCAAGCACCACCGTTTGCGGCAACGCAACTCGGAAGCCCGGCAGATGGCGCTCGAAATCAAAATTGTCAATCAGGTTCCGGATGAAGGTGATGCCTCGCCCCTTACCCCCGAGCGAGCCTTTGGCAAAGCGAACGATATTGGTCGGATCGTGCAGCGCGGTTTCATCGAAGTTGAGGATTTCACCGCGCGAGTTGAAGCGTCGCAGATCGTCGATGATCTTGATGATGAAACCCCGGTTCTCCTCGATGGATTCCAGATCAGAGATGAGATACTGCCGCATGATCCGTGCAAAGGCGATTTCGCCACGCGCCATGAGCCAGGCCGAGAAGTGATGGCGCGTGCCGTGATAGAGAATCGATTCGGGAATCACCGTCCGCAAGCGCTCGATGAATTCCTCCATGTTTTGGGCTCGCGCAATCTCGGTTCCGTGCGAGTCCCTGAAGATGAACGCGCCAAATCCAAGATTCTCTGTGAGGAAAGCCTTGAGCTCGAAATCAAGCGAATTGGAATTCTTGTCCGAAAAGCTTGCGCCGAGGGAATAGGCAAGCTCGCGATTCACCAGTTCCGAGCTCTGAATCATGAATGGCAGATCCTTTATCCTCTTCTGGGCCATCTCCATGAAATCGAAACCGGCGGTCGGATTGATCTTGCCATTCTTGTTGAACCTCACATCGGAAATCACGGCCAGAAGGTAAGGCTGGTACTGATTGAACAGCGCGAGCGCCTCCTCGTAATTGGTCGCAAGGAGCAACTTTGGCCTGGCGCGCATGCGCAGAATCTTCTTGTTTTCTACGAGTTGCTCTTCCTCCACCAGCGCTTGGACCTGACGCATGATGACCGTATGCATTACGGGCAGATAGCGCGAGTAATAGCGGATGGAATCCTCAATGATAAGGATGACGCGGACCAAGCCGGTCGCCGTGTCGGGTTTCGCGTTCTGCAAGTCTTCAACGTACTTGATCATCCCGACGAACAGTTTGGTATAGCTGTTCCATACGAATATGCGATCAATGCATGCGAAGTCATTGTCTTCGTTTTCGAGCATCGGGAGACTTGTGTTGTTATTCAACAGCATGAGAATCGAGATGTCCGGCTTCAACGCTTTGAGACGTGTGGCAATACTCAGTGTGGCCTTGATATCGAGGCCGACCATGAGAATCACCATGTCGAAGGTTTGCCGGATGAATAGCTCAACCGCGTTCTCCTCGGTATACGCTGACGTAACACGTGGCGAGGACGACAGATTCAGCTGGTGGTATTCGCCAGAAATCTGATCGGTGAGCGCACCATCTGATTCAACGATAAAGCTGTCATACATCGTCGCCACGAGAAGAATTTCACGTACCTTCCACGCCATAAGGTCATGGAAAACATTCTTCTCACGATGCTGTTTCTCGTAGTTGGAAATCAGTTCGTTGAAATACATGAGGCTCCCCTGTGACATGACAATCAAACGCTCTTTCCTGGCGCTTACCTGGAACTTTCATCAATGTGCCATTGAGCGTATCGGATCTTGGATTTCAGCTATTCAAGCGCTCTCTATGCGCATTCTACTTGACGCACTTCCCTAATGAGTGTGATTACTTGATGCATTTTGCTAATGAGTTCAATCCAAAATATCAGTGATCGGAGCGGTTCCCATACTCATTCAAGTTGATACACTTCTCGAATGGCAAAGATGACTTGATTCATTTTCTGAAAAGATCAAATCAAAAGCACCTGTCAAAAAAACGCTCTCCAAAACCGCCTCAACTGATGCATATTTCTAATGAGTTCGACGTCTTGATACATGGCGCTAATGGGTCTATGATAAGGAAGTTTCACGTTTTTTTGTTTCCACGGAAGTTGTTTTATCACGCGCAACCGTTTGAATAGATTGTAAAACACCAAGTCTTGGTCGGCACAGAAAGTATATGTTTTTGTCTACCAGACACAAAAGAGATTATTCAATAATCAGTGCAAGAAGAGTCGTAAATTTCGCAACCCTGCGGCCAAGCCTACATACGACCGCGAATTAACAGGAGAACATTGTGAACGCCTATGTAAAAGAAGTGCTCGACGCCCTGAAGGCTCGCTACCCCTGGGAAGATGAGTTTTTGCAGGCAGCCGAAGAAGTCCTTGAATCTCTCTCGCCCGTAATGGACTCTGAGCCAAAATACAAGGCAAACCGCATCCTTGAACGCATTGTTGAGCCTGAGCGCTCCATTCTGTTCAGAGTGCCATGGATGAACGACCGTGGTGAATATGTGATTAACCGTGGTTATCGCGTCCAGTTCAACAGCGCCATCGGCCCGTATAAGGGTGGTATCCGCTTCCACCCGAAAGTCCAGCTTTCCACACTCAAGTTTCTCGGTTTTGAGCAGACGTTCAAGAACAGCCTGACCAGCCTCCCGATGGGCGGTGGCAAGGGCGGTTCTGACTTCGATCCGAACGGAAAGAGCGACAACGAAATCATGCGTTTCTGCCAGAGCTTCATGACCGAGCTTTGCAAGCACGTTGGCGCAAACACCGACGTTCCCGCTGGCGACATTGGCGTGGGCGGACGTGAGATCGGCTACATGTACGGCCAGTACAAGCGTATCCGCAATGAGTTCACCGGCGTTTTGACCGGCAAGGGACAAAACTGGGGCGGTTCGCTCATTCGCCCGGAAGCAACGGGCTATGGCGTCATTTACTTTGCCGAAGAAATGCTCAAGGCAAGGAATGACTCGCTCAAGGGAAAAACCGTCGTCGTTTCCGGTTTTGGCAACGTGTCTTGGGGAGCCTGTATCAAGGCAACTCAGCTTGGCGCCAAGGTTATCGGCATTTCCGGTCCGGACGGCTACGTCATCGACCCGGACGGTGTGGGTACCCAGGAAAAATGGGACTACATGCTCACCATGCGTTCATCCGGCAAAGACAAGGTCGCAGAATACGTCAAGAAGTTCCCGAACGCTCAGTTCGTCGCTGGCAAGAAGCCTTGGGAAATCAAGTGCGACATCGCGATCCCATGCGCCATCCAGAACGAACTTAATGGTGAAGATGCCAAGACACTCGTTGCCAATGGCGTAATGATGGCTGTCGAAGCGTCCAACATGGGATGCACGCCTGAAGGATGGAAATACTTCATCGAGAAGAACATTCCGTTCGCTCCGGGCAAGGCAGCCAACGCGGGCGGCGTCGCCACCTCGGGTCTTGAAATGAGCCAGAATTCGATGCGCTACAACTGGACGGCCGAAGAAGTCGACCAGAAACTGCATCAGATCATGGTTAACATTCACAAGGCCTGTGTCCAGGCGGCTGACAAGTATGGCTTCTCCGGCAACTATGTCATCGGCGCGAACATCGCCGGTTTCCTCAAGGTAGCCGATTCAATGATTGATCAGGGTCTGGTGTAAGTCTGATCTATTAGAGACAGTCAGTATCAAGAACCCCGGCTTCGGCCGGGGTGACAGCTTCAGGCAATTCCTGCATCACCAATAGCCTGCAAGCCAATGAATACGCCACTCTTCGCAACACACTACCTGAAGAAAGCCTATTCATGCGCCTCTCGGGACCATGCCCTTTTGTTCTCAGCCTTCAAGCGACTCCCAACGCTCCAGCAACACCAGCAACTCGTCGTCGATTTCGGTCAATCGCATTGAGATACGCTGCGCTTCCTGCGGGTCGGCCTGATAGATCGTCGCATCTTCCAATCGCTGGTTGATCGTTTTCTGCTCCTGCTCAAGTGCCGCAATGCGTTCCGGCAGTTCGGCCAGTTCGCGCGCGTCCTTGTAGCTCAGTTTGCGGCTTCCATCCGTTTTGGCCTTTGCGACTTGCGCCACCGGCGCTGCGGCCAAACGTTTTTCTGCGGCTTGCGCCGCCTCTTCTGCGCGCCGCTTGATCTGATAATCCGCCCAATCCTGATAACCACCGGCATATTCATGCCAGACGCCTTCACCCTCGTAAGCGATGGTCTGTGTCACCACGTTGTCGATGAACGCCCGGTCGTGACTTACCAGGAACAGTGTTCCCGCGTAGTCCTGCAACAACTGTTCGAGCAGCTCCAGCGTTTCGATGTCGAGGTCGTTGGTCGGCTCGTCGAGCACCAGCACATTGGCCGGGCGCGCAAACAAACGGGCCAGCAGCAGGCGGTTACGCTCACCACCGGACAGCGATTTGACCGGCGAACGTGCACGTTGCGGGGCAAACAGGAAATCGCCCAGATAGCCGATCACATGCTTCTTCTCGTTGCCGATCTCGACGTAATCCGATCCCGGCGAGATCACATCGACCAG
>JAIFNM010000141.1 GCA_020047725.1 Betaproteobacteria bacterium | reverse complement strand
TCAAGCTCGGTTTCCAGCGCTTCAATGCGTCGCCGGCAATCTTCCACTTCAGCCGGAGTGGCATGCTGGCTGATGGCAACGCGGGCGCAGGTGGTATCGAGCAGGCTGACCGCCTTGTCTGGAAGTTGGCGCGCCGGGATATAGCGGTGCGAAAGCCGCACCGCCGCCTCGAGCGCCTCGTCAAGCAATTGCACGCGATGGTGCTTCTCGAGGGTCGAAGCCACACCACGCACCATCAGGATCGCCTTCTCTTCGCTCGGCTCCTGCACCTGCACGACCTGGAAGCGCCGGGTCAGCGCCGGGTCCTTCTCGAAGTATTTCTTGTACTCCGCCCAGGTCGTAGCAGCCACGGTACGCAAGGTGCCACGCGCAAGTGCCGGCTTGAGCAGGTTGGCTGCATCACCAGTACCGGCGGCACCGCCGGCACCGATCAGCGTGTGCGCCTCGTCGATAAACAGGATGATCGGCTTGGGCGAAGCCTGTACTTCATCGATCACCTGACGCAAGCGGTTCTCAAACTCGCCCTTCATGCTGGCACCAGCCTGCAGCAAGCCGATATCCAGGGTATATAGGGATACTTCCTTCAATGCCGGCGGCACATCGCCCTTGGCAATTCGGACCGCAAAACCTTCGACGACGGCCGTTTTGCCTACGCCCGCCTCGCCGGTCAGAATCGGATTGTTCTGGCGACGGCGCATCAGAATGTCCACGATCTGGCGGATTTCTTCATCCCGCCCGGTGACTGGATCGATCTGGCCCTTGCGCGCTCGTTCGGTGAGATCAACCGCGAAGCGCTTCAGCGCCTCCTGTTTCCCCAGTTGCGCCGGTGCCATCGCACCGCTTGCCTCGCCAGGTGCTGCGGCGCTGCTGCCATCGGTGGCGCGCAGATTGTCTTCCGGCGATCCGCCGACAATCTTCGCGAAGTCCTCAGCCAGCATATCGACCTTGATGTGTTCAAACTGGCGCGAAATATTCACCATCGCGTTGCGCAAGGACGGCGTCTTAAGCATCCCGACCACCAGATGACCGCTACGCACCTGCGATTCACTGTACATCAGCGTGCCGTAAACCCAACCTCGCTCTACCGCATTCTCGATATGTTGCGACAGGTCGGAGATCGAGCTTGAACCGCGCGGCAATCGGTCGAGAGCAGCCGTCATGTCGGCCGCCAGACGCGACATGTCGAGCTCAAAATGGCGGGCGATACGCAGCATGTCGGAATCCTGGACCTGCAGGAGTTGCTGCAACCAATGCTCCAACTCGACGTACGGATTCCCGCGCAACTTGCAAAAAACGGTAGCGCTTTCGATGGCCTTATAGCACAGGCTGTTTAGCTTGCCAAAAAGGGCAATCCGGCTGATCTCTGCCATGCTTATCTCCTTGTGGTTAATTCATCCCGTGTGCCAGCAGTCGCTCGGCGTCAAGCGTTAAGTCCGCCACGTCCACTGGCCGCCAACACTCGCCCAGCCATGTGGTCCAGCCCAAGCGTCCGAATTGGCCGAGACGGGTTTTAGGCACCTGCTCGCGCTTAAGCACCAAGCGTACATCCCATTCTAGTTCGAAACACAGATACTGCCGGACCCAGGCCACCAACTTGACGAGCGCGGAACCTCCGGGCAAAAAGCTTTCGTACTGCAACAGATCAAGCGAACCGAGGCAGATACGGAACTTGTGCTGACAATCCCACACCCGGCGGCCCAATACCGCTCCATCGCCAAGCAACGCACCTTCCCTGCCCAGCCGCGTACGCTCCTGTTCCTGCAGTTGCATCCAATGCCCCGTAAACTCCTCAACCCAGACTGGCAGCCTGAAGTAGCCGGACAACAGAGCCACCAGCCCGTCCCGGTTACGCACTTGGCGTGCCAGCAATCCAGAGAAATAGAGCTTTGCAAAGTCAGGAACCGCGTCCCGCTCGCGCAGGCTCGTCTCGCCCAGACCAAACAGTGATCCAGCAAAAAACGAGAAGCGGTCCTCGCTCGGCCGGTCAAGACTTACGGTCGGTTGCGCCTGCGCCCAGGCACGGTAGAACAAGGCCATGAAGCGATGGTGAAATATGTCGAGAAATCGCACAAAGGTGTGATCTCCGGCATGAATCGAGCGGCCACGCACATACTCTGTCAAGTGGAGCGGCAGGGGACCATTCGGGCCCAGCATCCCGAAGAATCGAACCTCCATCCGCGGCGAGGTTGTCCCGTCAGCAAGCTTGAACGACGTTATGGTCGAGGGAGCAAAGCTCAGGGCCGGTTCCTGCCCGAGCCGCACAGGCTCGTCTGCAGGTCGCACCGCCTGGCCGATCCGCGGCTTCCTGGGAAACAGACACTCGATACGGCGCAAGGCCTGGAAAAAGTCGTACTGATACGGCTTTTCCTCGAGCGCCCGAAAAAATGTCAAATGATCGGCCGGTTCCCGCATCGAGGCATCCAGTGCATTATCTCGCCGCGTGAAGTCGAACGCAGCACGGTCTCCGTGAATGAATTGATGGACACATGGCGAACAAAAAACTGCTCCATCACGCTTCCGAACAAGAAGGCGCTCCCGCCCTGAAAACCCATTTCGTCAACTTCAAGCTCAATTCGGATACCGCGTCCGAAGGCAATCGGGCCGCTGACCGGCAGCCGCCGCAGCGTTGGCTGCACGCGTACCGATTGCAACGCTTCGATTTGTTTAATCGAACCGGCTTCGCTGCTGGTCGCATACAGACCCAGCATTTGCCGCAAGGCCATTGCGCCCTCGCGTTCATTGGCGTTGAGCAGTGACAGATAATTCAGCGACAGATGGCTGATGAAACGCCATGCGCCAGCCCCCTGCGACAACGGCGAGTAAGGCTTTGATGGTCCCTTGACGCAACGGATCGAACTGACCGGTGCAGCGGTGTCAAGGGTAAAATCGGACGCTCCAAGCCCCAAGGGCATATGCAACGGAAGATCACGGTTGGTGCAGACCGTGTTGATGGAAAGTTGCCTCAGATCGCTTCGATAAGGCGCTTCATTCGGGTCGACAAGGGAAATGAACACCTCGCTGCCTACATAACTCGACCGGGGACCGTTCTTCTTCTGCGCCTCGGAGAGCAGACGTGGTTCTCGTTGCGTGCTGAAGTAGGCCACGTGGTTCTGCTCTTCGGTGTGGTAGGCGGCATAGAACGGCGCGAAATTCTGTCCGCTGTCACTGCCGACACCATAGCCAACCACGCTGCTGACTTCGTGGACCTCGAAATCCATCGGTCGTGTGCGATCAGGAACGACGTGGTAATCATAGGTGTTGTCGGCAAGATGAATCCGGTCCGCTCGCTTGGGAAACAGGTTGATCGCCGGCGTGCAGAACAGTGAAAAGCTGGACGCATCAACGATGCCCTGCAACGTCGGTTCACCTCGTTCAAACAGCAATACGATCTCAAGTTCATTCCCTGCATGTCGTTTGAACGCAGGTGCCAGGCTCTGCAAATCAATGAACATAAAGCGTTGCGGAAACGAAAAATACTCCTGCAGCAAGCGGTATCCCTGAAACGAACGCAAGGTGGTCGGCAACAAGGCCTGTTCATCCTCGTAGCCGACCGGTTTGATGTTCTTTTCGTCCAGATACACATGCCACGGCCACGGGCGTACCGCCGGCGCGACCAGCACACCAACCGAAGCCCCCAGACACAACTCGTGCAGTTTGTAAGCAACTTCATCACTGCCCGAGAGAAAAACCCTAAGATCGTTTAGCGACAGTTGATCGAACGTCAGCCCGGCAGTCGTCCTGAGCCGCAGGCGTACGCCGCCCTTGATGCGCTTTGCGACCGGCAGAGTTGTGAGCGGCAAATCAGGCGCGTAGGAGAAATACTCCGCCGTTGTAATCTCGATTGGCCACAACACGACATCCTGTGCCGTACGGAAATCACAGGCTGAACTATCACCTTTGCCAAGCTGGCTGCATATGGAGCTTCCGCGTGCGATCGTTACGCCTTGCGCGAGATTGGTTTCATCAAGTTCCGGTCGGAACTGGGCGATGAGCATTGATGGCGTTGGTGCAAGAAAATTCGGGAAGACAATTTCCTGTAGACGCTGCGTAAAACGGGGAAACTCCGCGTCCAGCTTGAGTTGCACTCTCGCGGCGAGAAAACCGGCCCCCTCAAGAAGACGTTCGACATACGGATCGGTAACTTCAATACCGTCCATCCCCAGCCGGGCGGCAATCTTCGGAAACTGCAGCGCGAACTCGGCACCCATCTCGTGCAGATGTTGCAGTTCCTGGTTGTAATAACGTAGTAAGCGAGGATCCATTTATGTCTGGGTAGCGGCCTGGTTTAGATGGATTTTCCGAGATCACGAATCTCCACGGCCCCCGTCTCTAAATCAACATCGGTACGCAAGAGAAGCTCGATCGGAATCGGGTGTGCCCACAAGTTGCCGCGAATCTGCATGCTTACAACATTGTGCTGGTCCAGCATCGCCCCGGACGCCAGTGCCTCAACCTGAAGCGTTTCGGGCATGATGCGCGGCTCAAAATCGAGTATTGCCTGCCTGACCGTTTGTTCAAGACTGACCATATCAAGCGTTGATGCTGTTTCCCCGGACAAGGCGGGCAAGCCGAAGTTGATGGCCGAACGTTGCGCATAATCATAGCCACCGCGTTCAATTTCGCCCCCAAGTCGAGTTGTATTGAACAACCATGCAAGGTCTCGCATAACGGCTTCATGCAGACGCTTCTTGGTAATCAGGCGACTCTCACGCGACTCCTGCTTCTTGTCCGGCTCATAGTCGGTCAGTCGATCCAGCAAAGCAGGTTGGAGCCTTTCCTTCGGGATCTGTTCGACCATGTATTACCCAACTTCGGTGTCGTTGGTACCTTGCTCAACCCGGTCGATGCTTATTTTCCGCACATCCATCAGCGGGACATCCCCGACATCGGTAGCAATAATCCGCTGGCCGAGGCCGTGATAGGCATCAGATGACACCTCGTTCCAGACCGTCTTACGACCAAGCGCGAGCAACGCGTCTCCGGCTGTTTCAGAGCCTGGATAGCGGGTAGGAATCAGTCCTACCGATTCACCCCCGTTTGAGAACATGAAGTGAACTGGCATCCAAACCACATCCCTTAAATCTTCAGGGGCCTCGATCACGATTTCGCTCAAATTCGAAAAAGGAACCCAGTAGTACTTGCCGTTGATGATGGCTTCCAGCGCCGGCCCAAGCCGTGAATCAGCGTCGGCAATCCACTCGAAACGCTGCCCGTCGAGCATACCACCCACGCTCTCGGCCTGACTGAAGGCCTGGCTACGCAGCTGTTCGGACTCTTTGAGCTGTCCGCGCCCGGCCACCAGCAATGACTCAATCAGCAAGGCAAGCCACGGTTCAGGTTGTCCGAAAATCATCGGCGATTTTCGCCCCGCGAAGACTTGCGCCCGCAAAACTTCGCAGCGGATCGCTTCCCGGTACATCTGGGTCATAGCCAGCGCCGACACATCGAGGTTCGAGGCGACTTCAAGCTGAGTCAACGCACGTTCCCACTGACCGAGAACAGCCAGCAACTGAAACAGGAAGATGCGCAGCTTGGCATCTCCAGGATTGGCCCGGATTTGCTCCTGCAGTTGCTGCAAAGCCAGCGCCGGATCACCATCGCGGAGGCTTTGTTCAGCCGCTTGCTGAATGCTCATGGGGACACTCGCTCCATTATCAGTTGCCCTCAAAAATATCCATCTCGAACGAGGTGCCACCACGGACCTGACCATCATTGCCCTGAGGCTTGTATTCGACGGTGACCTTGCTGAACGCGATACTGACTTCTTCATTGATCGTGGCGGCACCTGCTTCGTTGCCAGACTGTTGAATCAGCGAGGTAATCCGCCCCTTCTCCATGATGATCGAGTAATACTCGATCGGCTTCTCAGTAGCCCCTGCCTTGCGCACCGTGAGAATGGCTTTCTTGATCACCTCATTATTCCGCAGAGCTGACATCAATCCCGTCGTCGCCATGTCAACCTGTTTGATGAACTTCAGTTCCCGAACTGAAATTTTGCCCGTGGCCTGGCCGTGAATCAGATTACCCTCCATCCCCCAGGCCCACCCGAGCACATCGATTTCTCCCTTGTGCCCGGCATCCTGCGCCTCGCCTTTGATGGCACCCTGACGGGCACCATCAATCTTGAGAAACATGTCTCCTTGAGCCATATCATTTCGCCTGGTCAAAATACACGCTCAACGCGCCCGTCCGCGTAGACGAACCGGCACGAGCCAATGCAGCCAATTCGGTCAGAACAAACCGTTGATTCGCGATAGCTAGACCTTCACGTTTTTGGCAATGTGATACGCTGCCTCAATCGCAGCCTCTCCTTTACCTTTGGATGTCTGCGGCGTGTATTCGATCTTGAACTCGGCGAAATTGAGCGTGATGTTCTCGGTCAAGCGATCTTCGCCGCCGCTTCCACCCGTCGAAATCGACGATACCAAAACTTCCTTCATCGTGATCTTGATGTACTCAAGGGGCTTATCACCCGCCTTGCGAACCGTCAGAAGAGCCTGATCGAAGTGCTTCCCACCGCAAGCGGCTTGGATCAGCGTGGGAGAGGCTTTGTCGACATACTTGGTCAGGGACAGGTCATTGACACTCACCTTCCCCGCGCCGCCACCAGCACCCATATGGGTCGTACCCGACTGGCTCATACCCCAGCTCCAGGCCAGCACATCAACCTCGTCTTTGTGTTTGTCGTCCTGTGACTCACCCTTTACGTCATCCAGTTTCAAGAACATATCAACAGCCATGGCATTTCTCCTTTGTTGACTTACGTACTTCCGAATAGACGGCGAAACGTCACCACAGCGGCCACTGCGGGCCACGCATGTTTACGCTGCCTTCGCCGACGGCAGCTTGGATACGAGCCGCAGCGACACCGTCAACCCCTCGAGCTGATAGTGTGGCCGCAGGAAAAACTTCGACGTGTAGTACCCCGGATTACCTTCCACTTCCTCAACGACTACTTCGGCAGCAGCGAGTGGCTTGCGTGCCTTGGTACTCTCCGACGAATGAGCAGGATCACCATCAACATAGTTCATGATCCAGTCCTGCAACCATATCTGCATGTCGTCGCGTTCCTTGAACGATCCGATCTTGTCGCGCACGATACATTTAAGATAGTGCGCGAACCGGCAGCATGCAAACAGATAAGGCAGACGTGCTGCCAGATTAGCGTTGGCCGTAGCGTCTGGATCGTCGTATTCAGACGGCTTCTGCAGCGATTGCGCGCCAATGAACGCGGCAAAATCTGAGTTCTTGCGATGAACAAGCGGCATGAAACCGTTCTTCGCGAGTTCGGCCTCACGCCGATCGCTGATCGCGATTTCGGTCGGACACTTCATATCGACGCCACCATCGTCGGTCGGGAAGGTATGGGTCGGCAATCCTTCCACGGCGCCGCCAGATTCAATGCCGCGAATGCGTGAACACCAGCCATACATCTTGAATGAACGGTTGATATTCACAGCCATCGCATAGGCGGCATTGGCCCAGGTATATTTGCTGTGATCGGCCGCGCCAGTATCTTCCTCGAAGTCGAACTCTTCCACAGGTGATGTCTTGGCACCGTAGGGCAAGCGAGCCAGATAGCGCGGCATGGCCAGCCCGATGTAGCGCGCGTCGTCGGATTCGCGCAAGGAACGCCACGCAGCGTACTCCGGCGTAGTAAAGATCTTGGTGAGATCGCGTGGATTGGCGAGTTCTTGCCATGAATCCATCTGCATGACCGTGGGCGAAGCTCCCGCAATAAATGGCGTATGCGCTGCAGCTGAGACTTTGGCAATTTCGCCCAGAAGCTCAACGTCCTGCGGGCTATGGTCAAAAGCGTAGTCACCAACCAGACAGCCGAAGGGCTCGCCACCAAACTGCCCGTATTCTTCTTCATAAATCCGCTTGAAGAGCGGACTTTGATCCCAAGCCGTGCCTTTGTAGCGCTTCAGCGTCTTGCCAAAATCCTGCTTGGAGATATTCATGACACGGATCTTAAGTTGCTCATCCGTCTCGGTATTGTTGATCAGATAATGCAAACCACGCCAAGCACCTTCCAGCTTCTGAAAATCATCATGATGCAAAATCAGATTGATCTGTTCGGTAAGTTTGTGGTCCAGTTCGGCGATAATCGCCTCGATCGACTTGATGACGTCGTTGCCAATCAGTTTTGTCTGCGAAAGCGCCTGCGAGGCCAAAGTACGCACAGCCTCTTCGACTGCACTCTTCGCTTCTTCGCTTTTCGGCTTGAATTCCTTTTGCAACAGTGCTGAAAATTCATTTCCTTCGAAGGTCAGACCCGCCGTTTGGGCAAGTTTTTCTGTTTCTGCCATGTGGTTCTCCTTGGAATGATAGTGACAGACAGCGAGGCCTAGGACGTAGCGCCTTCAGCCGCGCCCTCTGCGGCTGGCTTGGCCGACGAGGCCAGCGACTGCAGCAGAGCAGGATCTTTCAGCACCTTGTTGATCAGTTCTTCCGCACCTGTTTTGCCATCCATATAAGTCATCAGATTGGATAGGTTCTGGCGGGCTTCCAGCAATTTTGCGAGTGCATCGACCTTGCGGGCCACGGCCGCCGGAGAGAAGTCATCCATGCTGTCAAAACTGAGATCGACACTGATGTTGCCTTCGCCGGTCAACGTGTTGGGAACCTGAAAAGCGACGCGCGGCTTGATCGCTTTCATGCGGCTGTCAAAATTATCGACATCGATTTCAAGAAATTTACGATCCGCCACTGGCGGCAACGGGTCAGCTGGCTTGCCGGACAGGTCAGCCAACACGCCCATGACGAACGGCAACTGAATCTTCTTTTCGGCGCCGTAGAGTTCGACGTCGTATTCGATCTGCACCCGGGGAGCACGATTACGTGCAATGAATTTCTGACTACTGTCTTTTGCCATGACTTACTCCTTCAGAAAAGCGTGGAGAATCAGGTGAAATTCAGTCGAGAACCTTTGACGCCTGATTCCAAGAATAACAAGCAGGTAGACCAATTACATTTTTACAGGTTTATCCAGCAAATATCAAGGAACAAAAACAACCCCACCAAAAAAAGAGGACGGGGTTGTTCAGAGGTCAGATTGCTCGATATTCGGATATCGCTCGACATCTATTTGAATATAATGACCTCTTCGCGCTGAGACTCTTCGCGAGGTCGGCCGGGGGCTCTTTCGCCGCCATCTTCACCACCGAAAACACCACTCAATTGCTCTTCCAGCTGGCGGCTAACGTCTTCGCCAAGACTCTTTGATACCTCGGACACGACCTTGCCACGATTGAGCACAACCCGTCCTCCGCGACTCGTGAGCAGTTTGACGTCCTGGCCTGCACCCATCGCGCTGAACGACGACTTGACCTTGAAGTTCTTGGTACTGATCAGACTGAATTCACCGACCAGTTCAAGGCTCAAGGTATGGGAGACCGTATTTGTATTGTCGATGGGATTGGCTTCCTGGCGGAACTCAATGCTATTGATGGCGCCGAACAGCACGTAATCTGCGCCGGGATACATCCCTTTCTTGATGCGGCCAATGATGTCGTAAAGCTTTTCGTTGCTCTTCGCATCAGTAAACGGCCTGCCCTGAACGAGTTCGAACCGGCCTGACTTCAGGATTCCACCCTTGATATCGGCCGTAAACTTGCGCATCTCGCCCCGATCGATATAGCTGTATGTACCCTCTGCCTCGTAGTAACTGCTTTCCGACTTGGCATTGATCGAACCGCTGCTGCGCCGCGAGGATGAAAAATCCGTTTCGCGTTCACTTTCGCGACCTGAAGCACGGAGCGACGATCGTTCCGACGCGGAAACGACGCGAAAATACTCGCTGACCCGTTCCTCATAAGCCAGATCCGTCACAGCGACCTTGGGCATTGGCGCAGCTAGCGCAGTAATACTTGCTGTGGCGAGCAGGGCACATAGACCCATTCGGGTAAACCATTTGGCCTTCATCTAAAGTCCTCCAGATTGCCGTCACGGTGGCCGGATCAGCGTTTGGCCGACTTGCGAATTTCCTTTTCGTCGGACCACTCAACGATACCGGTCTCGATTTCGATCAGGCGCAGATTCATCTTGTAGTAGGCATCCTTCAAATCAGCAGTTTTCTTGATGATGGACGAAATGCTCCCGTCCAGACGGTACTTGGCACCCTGCATTTTGCCGACCTTCACTGACTTCGTTTTGTCGTAGAGACCCGACTGTGTCTGACGACGCAGCTCGTCCGTCTGGTTCTGCATGTTGTCGGCTTCGATCACATAACGGATGCCGTTCTTCTGCAATTGGGTCAGAACGGTGTCCGTGATCATCTTGGTATCGAAATACTCGCTGGTCTTGTTCTGGACTGGCGACGCCATCAGCAGACCACGCTTCTTGATCGTGTCCTGGATAACTGGATGCTGGATCAGCGACTGAGTCATTTTCTCGGAGATCATCTGGATGTCGGTCGATCCGAGATCCGTCGTTACCGTCTCAACCGCCTTGGCATCGCCATAACTGACGCCACTCGTCCCGGTCGTGGGTGAGGTCGTCTGGCACCCCGCCAAAGCGACGAACAGAATGCCAGTGAGCAGGTGTGGAGCGTGCTTGAAACCAGGTTTTGAGAACATCGTATTTCCTCCGTAAGGTATGTTGTTCGACTCGCGCCGGTACGATCTCTTACCGGCGCTTCTTCAGGATTAAAGCTAGTTGGCGGTGTTATCTGGGCTCTGCAATATCAGGCGGAAATCAGTGGCCTTGAAAGTCGGTGA
>JAIFNM010000186.1 GCA_020047725.1 Betaproteobacteria bacterium | reverse complement strand
GGCATGATCGTCATGCCAAAAACCTTCCTGCGCCAAGAAATTGGCTATATCGGGATGTTCAGCGATAGTGAAGGCAACATCGTCGGCCTGCATTCGCTGCACTGACGCATGCAACGAGGCGCTCCGAAGTTGGAGTAGCCTCGTTCGCATCGGTCGATCAGGTTTCGCGGCAGCACGTTTTCGCGACTGATGGCAGAATGACCGATTTTCGACAGAACCCACACCATGCGCCGCGCCGATCGTCTTTTCCGACTGGTAGAAATCCTGCGCAGCAAGCGACTTGCGACCGGAGCCTGGCTGGCTGAACAGTTGCACGTCTCACTGCGCACGCTTTACCGCGACATTCATGATTTGAGCCTCTCCGGCGTTCCGATCGAGGGCGAAGCGGGTGTCGGTTACCGCTTGCGTTACCGGCTCGATGTCCCCCCGCTGCTCTTTGACCCGGCCGAGCTCGAAGCACTGCTGGTCGGCTCGCGCATGGTGCAGGTATGGGGTGACAACGACCTCGCTCAGGCGGCCACGGCAGCGCTGGCCAAGATCCACAACGTCCTGCCTGAGCTATTGCGCCGCGAGGCGCAGCAAGCCCAGCTGTTCATCCCGCCCCAGCCGCTTGATCGCCCGCATCACCTCACGGAATTGCGTCGCGCCGTACGCAAGCGGCGGATTGTCAGAATGTCATACCAACGCGAGGATGGCGAGCCCTCAGAACGGACACTCTGGCCACTCGGGTTGTTTTTCTGGGGAAGAAACTGGACGCTGGTCGGCTGGTGCCTGCTACGCGAGGGCTTTCGCCACTTTCGTGTTGATCGCGTTCAGCAACTGATGGTCAGCGAAGAAACCTTCCCTGATCAGAAGGGACGGCGTCTCGCTGATTTTTTTGATGAACTTGAGTGTGCAGAGGGCATCAAGATTCCCCGGCAATGATTTGCCCTTGCGCCAGTTCGCCGAGCGTCAGCAGCGCATGGATGTAGCGATCCGAGAAATGATGGCAGCCGGACAGCCTGATATGCCGGCCGTGACGGCCGGATGGAGAAAAGAGGCTGCCCGGCGTAATGGTTATTCCGCGCTCGAGTGCGTCGTCACAGAGCTGGTTGGCATCGCAGCCCTCCGGTAACTCCACCCAGACCAGAAAGCCACCGGTCGGCTCGGTCGCCCGGGTGCCCGCAGGAAATGCACCGTCGATCAGCCCGCGCAGACGGTCAACCTGAGAAGCATAGACTCGGCGCAGTCGGCGCAAGTGCTGGGCGTAGCCGCCGCTTTCCAGATAGCAGCCCAGCACCTCGCCGAGGAATGCAGGTTGCGCCAGCGAGGCGCTGAATTTCAGCGTGGCGATGCGGCGCTGGAAGCGCCCTGCTTCCATCCAGCCGACACGGAATCCAGGCGCAAGGACCTTGGTGTATGAGGTACAGATGATCACCCACCCATCCATGTCGAAGGATTTCACGGTCGGTTGCAGCGGCGTGGCGTACTGCAGTTCAGCGTAGAGCGCGTCTTCGATGACCGGGACGCGATACGTCTGAGCGAACATCGCCAGACGTTGCTTGGCGACCACAGGCATGTTGGTTCCGAGCGGGTTGTGCACGCTCGGCATGGTGACAATCGCCTGAACACGGTTTTCGGAAAGAAGCAGTTCCAGGACATCGAGCGACATGCCCTGATCGGGGTGCGTGGGAACCTCGATGGTACGCAGCCCGAGATGGTCGGCCAGCGAAATCAGATTGAAATACGTTGGAGATTCGATGGCGATGGTGTCGCCTGGCTGGGTGACGCCACGCAATGCCAGTTGCAGCGCCTCCATGCAGCCATTGGTGAGGATGATGTTTTCCGGGTCGAGCGTCATGCCGAGATCGTGCGCATGCCGGCAGATTTCGCGTCGCAACAGAAGTGGCCCCGGCGGCAACGAATAGTCTGTCAGCAATTCGGGCTTGCGCCGAGCATGGTCCACGACCAGGCGGCTAAGCGCCTTGCTCGGATAGAAATCACTGCTCTTGGGACAGGCCAGCGACAGATCGATGGTATTGGGATTTGACTGAGCCGCAAGGACTGCCGCGATTCGGTCAAGAACCGCCGTATCAACCGGTTTCGCTTGTGCCGGTGCTTGTGACTGCAGGGACGGCGGCGGCGAAGGCAAGCGTGAACGCACGAAATAGCCCGACTGCGGGCGCGCTTCGACCTGCCCACGCGCTTCGAGCTGACGATACGCAGCGAGCACGGTGTTAATGCTCAGGCCACGACTGCGTGAGGTTTCGCGCACCGAAGGCAGCCGCGACCCGGCAGGAAGACGCCCATCGCTGATGGCGCCGCGCAATTCTTCGGCAAGTGACTGGTAGAGAGCGTTTGGAATGGTTTTCATCGTATCGGGCACAGAAAACATAACTTTCGATGGTTACAATTCGAAATTCCATAAAACTGTGTCCAGTATAGTCGACATATTCTGGCTCTGTAACCATTGGCTGGTCCCGCTTAAAGTTGAGGCTCACCAAGCACCAGGAGCCTGTAATGATCGATCTCCCATTGATGACCTATGTTGCCACGATGTCCGTGACGCCCGGCCCGAACAACTTGATGCTGGCGGCCAGCGGTGTCAATTTCGGCTTTCGGCGCACCTTGCCGCACATGCTCGGAATCAGCGTCGGGCACGGAATACAGGTCGGAATCGTCGCCGGCCTGCTGGCGTGGGTCATGGTGTGGCTGGATGATCTGCGCATTGAACTGATGTTGGCAGGCTGCAGCTACCTGCTATGGCTTGCCTGGCGGCAGGCTCGCGCGGCGCAGCCGGGTGGCGGAAAGAATGCGCAGCCGCTGGGATTTTTTGGCGCAGCGCTGTTCCAGTGGGTCAACCCCAAGGCCTGGATGATGGTGCTCAACGCTGCCATCCTCTTCCTGCCGCGCGGCGGTGGCTGGAGCGCTGCGCTATCGCTGGCCATAATGTGTTCGCTCATCAATCTCCCATGCATCGCGTTGTGGGCAGTCGCTGGGGATAGGTTGCGATTCTGGCTGCGCGAGCCACGCGCCCTTCGCGTGTTCAACTACTTCATGGCGCTGCTTCTCGTGGCAACAGCCATCTGGATCATGGTTGATGAGGTATTTCCGCATTGACCGAACGAGACATCGAACAATACAAGCTCGATATTCTGACCAAAGTGAAAGTAACGCGGACGATGATGGATGAAGTACCTCGAATCTGTGTCAAGGACGTATTATTACGGATGTGATCTTCGCGTGATAAACCATGAAATCGACCGCTTTCCCTCTGAATCCGATGTTGCTGCTCGGTGTTCCTGCTATTGACAAGGAGCACGGCGAACTTGCCAGACAGCTCGATGCATTGGTGGCCAACCCGCAGGATCAACCTGACTCGGCGAATTTTCTGGAAACCCTGAGTCAACTTGGTGTCCAGATCAATACCCACTTCAATAACGAGGAACGACTCTTCAAATCCCTGGGCATGCCTGAAGCGCTTGTTTCAAGCCATCTTCAGGCACACACCGATATTCTGGTCCAATACACTCAGCTGAATATGGACATCATGCAGAAAGAGGTACCAGACCGGACCGACGTCCTGAAGTTGATCAAGAACTGGATCATCGAACATATCGTGCGCCACGACCTGACAATCAGAGACTATCTTCCCACGCGTAAGGTAAGCGTCGACTGAAGGACGTAGATCGAGGTCGAATGTGTCCCGCCGCGACAACAAAGCCAAGGGATAGTCTGGAAGACAATAAGCACCGACACCTTCAGACTGAATCGCCCTGAAAATCTCGCGAACGGGCAAAAGCCCCCCTGAATTCAAGATATCCCTGCAGTTCACAAAGGCATGGCTTAGGACTACTATTCTCTTGTACTAAACTGCATATTTGCTTGAACGGCAGGTTGCAAGTTGAACTTTCCTGATTCACTAAACACGATTGGAGGCAATGAAATGGCAGGAAGTATCAAAGGAAGCCAAACAGAACGGAACCTGATGAAATCGTTCTCGGGAGAGTCTCAGGCAAGGAATCGCTATACATTTTTTGCCGGGGCGGCGCGCAAGGAAGGCCTGGTCCAGATTGCGCTGATTTTTGAGGAAACAGCCGCTCAGGAAAAAGAACACGCGAAGCGGTTTTTTGACTTTCTGGAAGGCGGCGAGCTCGAGATTACCGATACTTATCCAGCAGGCAAGGTTGGTACGACGCTTGAAAATCTGAAAGCGGCCGCGGCAGGCGAAGAACATGAGTGGAGCAGTCTGTATCCCGGATTTGCAAAAGTCGCACGTGAAGAAGGCTTTGTTCAGATCGCCGTCGCCTTCGAGCGCATTTCCATCGCCGAGAAACAGCATGGAAAGCGGTATCAGGAGCTGGCGGCCAATCTCGAAGCGGGGCGTGTTTTCAAGCGTAACGAGACCGTCATCTGGCGCTGCATCAATTGCGGTTATCTGCATGAAGCGCCCGACGCGCCCACGCTTTGCCCGGCCTGCCTGCATCCCCAATCGTACTTCGAGTTGCTGGCAGGAAACTGGTAATTATCTTATTTTGCAGCGATCAACCAACACCCCGGATTGTCCGGGGCGCCTTTTCAGGAGGTCACTTCCATGAGCAAGCCCGAAATAGCCGCAAAAGTACCCTGCGCCGTCGATGTCGAAAAAGGTAAGGATTACTGGTGGTGCGCCTGTGGTCAGAGCAAATCGCAACCGTTTTGCGATGGCTCGCACAAGGGAACGGAGTTTACGCCGATGAAATTCACGGCGGACGAAACAAAGAAGGCTTATGTTTGCGCTTGCAAGCAGACCAAGAACGCACCGTTCTGCGACGGCACACACAAGTCACTGTAGGTTGATCGACGCCACGGCTCTTCGCGGCTGGCGCTTTGCGCTGGCCGCTGTCGTTTTGTACCAGGCGAAATGAGCGGCTTAAAGCAAAAACTGTTGAGGCGATAGGGAAAGCGACATGAAAACGTATCAGTGCCTGATTTGTGGTTTTATTTACGAAGAAGCCAAAGGATGCCCCGAGGAAGGGATTCCGCCCGGCACCCGCTGGGAAGACATTCCGGACAATTGGTGCTGTCCTCATTGTGGCGTTGGCAAGGGGGATTTTGAGATGCTTGCCGTTGCTGACGATGCCACCGGTCAAGCATCATCAGCACCTGACGACGAGAACAAACCCACGTCGGCTTCTCTTGTCATTCTCGGTACGGGGCTTGCTGCCTACACCCTGGCCCGTGAATTCCGCAAACTGGACACTAGCTCTTCCTTGCTGCTGGTGACGCGTGACGGCGGTGGTTTTTATTCCAAACCATCGCTCTCGAATGCCCTGGCCAACGACAAGACGCCCGCGCAGTTGCAAACCAGGACGACCGAACAAATGGCGACCGAACTCGACGCTGAAATCCGGACACATAGCGAAGTTACCGGCATCAACCCGGCCACTCGGCAAATCACCCTGGCGGGTGGCACCTCACTCGTTTATGAACGCCTGGTCATCGCCTGCGGAGCCGATCCGATTCGTTTGAGCTTCGAAGGCGACGGCGCAGACTCGGTTCAATCGGTCAACGATCTGGATGATTACAGCCGCTTTCATGGCGGTCTTGAAAATGCCAAGTCAGTGGCCGTAATCGGTGCCGGACTGATCGGTTGCGAATTCGCCAACGATCTGGCTAGCCGCGAGATCAAGGCCAGCGTCATCGACCCCTCTGCCTGGCCGCTTTCCCGGCTGCTGCCGGAACAGGCCGGAAAACAATTCACGACTGGCTTGCAAGACAAAGGAGTTGAATTTTACTTTGGTACGTCGGTAAAAGGCGTCTGGAAAGCTGCTTCCGGCTACCGGCTTGAACTTGCCGACGGTCGGCAAATCATGGCTGACCAGATTCTGTCAGCGATCGGCTTGCGGCCGCGGACCGCCCTCGCCCAGGCGGCTGGTATCGCCTGCCAACGTGGCATCGTCACCAATCAATTGCTCGAAACCAGTATTGCCGGCATTTATGCCATGGGAGATTGCGCCGAAATTGCCGGTTTGCACTTGCCCTATATCCTGCCGATCATGAACCAGGCGCGCGCCCTGGCAAAAACGCTGACCGGCACACCTGCACCGCTCAGCTATCCGGCCATGCCCGTCGTGGTCAAAACCCCTGCCTGCCCGACGGTTGTTTGCCCTCCGGCCGCGGGGGCTGAGGGCAACTGGCAGTGCGAGCCCGTTGAAGGTGGACTGCAAGCGCTTTTCAGAAGCTCGTCAGGCGAGTTGTCAGGCTTCGCCCTGCTTGGCAGCGCTACAACACAAAGCCAGGCGTTGGCGGCCCAACTTCCGGCGATACTCTCCTGAAAGTGGCCTTTCGAATGGGACCGCAAGATCAATCACGAGTGGCTGTTCCTGCTCAACTCTTCGGCCCCCAGCGCACCAACTGGACAAATGCAATTTGTAGTATACGGACAAAGAAATCCTTGGTTATTGGCTCGCTGACAAACCCTGCTTGGAAATAGTATTCTTTTGGCGCTTGGCCTTTCAACATGAGTTAGGATTTGCCGATTGATCGTCGCACATTGCAACTCAGTTAGTCATTTTCATTGCACAGTTTCTTGGAATCCCAAGCCATTGGGAAACATCCTAAACATCGTTGGAAGGGCTATTGGCCAAAGCACCTGACCGGCACACCGTACCAATCAAGATGAACAGTCCACTTCAATCCGAGAACGTTTCTCTTCGTGAGCAGTTGGAAAGGCTTTTGCACGAAGCACGGCGCAACGAAGACAAGATGCGCCGATTCGACCAGCTCGAACGACGACTGATCGGCGCAGGCTCTCTGCTGGAATTGATTCGACTGCTACTCACCGAGTACAAACAGGCGTTTGCAGTGGAATTTGTCACGCTTGCGCTGCTTGATCGGGACTATGAAGCGACGCGGATTCTGGAAAGTGGGCTCGGCAACAATTCAGATCTCGATGGATTGACACTGCTCCAGTCTCCTGTTCCGCTGGAGGCCCTGTATGGCGAGGTGCGTTGCCCCTGTCTGGGTGATTTTGATGCAACTCAGCACCAAGAACTCTTCAATGACCCAGTGGGTGCCATTGCATCGGTTGCCCTTTTGCCGCTGGCCCGACAGGGCGAACTCATCGGCAGCATGCATTTTGGCAGCACTGACCCTGACCGCTACACCAGCAATTATGGGACGGACTTTCTCGAGCGATTGGCCGACATTATCGCCATCTGCCTGGAAAGCGCGCTGTCACAGGAGCGTTTAAAACTGGTGGGGCTGACAGATGCGCTGACCGGCGTGCAGAATCGACGTTATTTCGAGCACCGTTGTCCGGTGGAAATCAGTCAGGCACGACGGTATAAGCATCCACTGGCCTGCATGTTTCTCGACATCGACAAGTTCAAGCGGATCAACGACACCTACGGACATCCGACCGGGGATGACGTGCTGCGCCGCGTCGCGAACGATATCCAGGCGCAGCTGAGATCAGGCGATACGATTGCCCGCTACGGCGGAGAAGAATTCATTGTGCTATTGCCGCAATCCGAATTGCACCACGCCCGGCAAATCGCCGAACGGATTCGCATCGGTATTGAAGAACAGCATTTTCAAGCGCATTCCGGCCATGCCATCAAGGTGACTATTTCGATTGGGCTATCCATGCTGCCCTCCAGGAATCTGTCGGGGGAAAATCAGCAGCTGGCAGAGCAACTGGTGAGTGCCGCAGACAAGGCGCTCTACCAAGCCAAGCATAGCGGCCGAAACCGGGTGGTTTGCGATGCGTCCCTGCCATCAGGCGCTGCGATGCCAATGCCGTGGAAGCCTGGATGGAATTCGGTTGCCCTTCAGTTGCCTCGATGGATTCAGGCAATCTCCGTAGCAGCGACTGGGACTCTGAAGCGATTGAGAGAGAGCAAATCGCGTTGAGGTTCTGTAGATTTCACGGAGAATTCTGAGCCTTTTCATACAACCGGCAAAATACCTCCAAAAGCCTGTCCGTCAGGCGCGCACACCATTTTAAGGATGAAGATCATGGCAAATATCGCTTTTCTCGGTATCGGACTGCTCGGCAGTGCGTTCGCAGAGGCAGCCGCCAAACGGGGTGATACGGTCACGGCGTGGAATCGTTCGCCGGACAAGGTTCTGGCGCTCGCCCAGTTTGGGGTTAAGGCCGCCACAACGCCAGCTGAAGCCGTTCAAGGCGCATCGAGAGTACATCTCGTCCTCAAGGATGACGCCGTGGTTGAAGAGGTTATTTCAGCCGTACGGTCAGGACTTTCCCCTGACGCCGTGCTGATTGATCACAGCACGACCTTACCGGACCTCACCGCCGAACGCACTGAACGGCTCAAGGCTCAGGGGATCAACTACCTGCACTGCCCCGTCTTCATGGGGCCACCGGCGGCACGAAATGCTCAGGGTTCAATGCTTGTTTCCGGGCCAAAGGTGCTGTTTGAAAGAGTAAAAGCCGATCTGGCCAGGATGACCGGGCGTTTGGAATACATGGGCGAGCGCCCCGATCTTGCAGCCGTCAACAAACTGTTTGGCAACGCCATGATCATCGGCCTTTCGTCAGTGATTGCAGATATCCTGACCTTGGCGCAAGCCAGTGGCGTCGATGCCGGGGACGCGATCAAATTGCTCGGGCTTCTTGATTTGAACTCGATGGTTTCCGGACGTGGTGTGAACATGGCCAAGGGCAACTTTACCGCAAGTTTTGAGTTGGCCATGGCGCGAAAGGACGTTGGCCTGATGCTAACGACGGCCGGCAACCGGCCTTTGGCGGTGCTACCGTCCATTGCCGCACGGATGGATCAACTCATTGCCACCGGCCATGGCGCTGACGATGCAAGCGTGATGGCCGTTGACGCTTTGCGCCGACCTTGAACCATCTGGCTACCCGAAGGAGCCCGTCAAAAGGCGTTCTTTGACATATATCGCTGGAGATCAGCGTAAACATTGGCCTTTACGGCATGCATCTCGGAGATTGCCGTATCTATTGGTTTACAGAGAGCATCCCTACCGTAAAAAATCAAACGCCCCAGCCACTCAGTTTTCACTGAGCCGACCGGGGCGTCTTATTTTCAGACGTTTACTGTAACGATCAGATCGTTACGGTCTCCGCGGCTTCCCTGAACTCGGCGATCTGGTCGAAGTTCATATAGCGATAGACGTCCGCCGCCTTGGCGTTGACCACCTTGATCTTCTCCATGTACTCGGCGACGGTCGGGATATTGCCCATCAGCGCGCACATCGCGGCCAGTTCGGCCGAACCGAGGTAGACCTGGGTGTCGATGCCGAGACGGTTCGGGAAGTTGCGCGTCGAGGTCGACATCGCGGTGCTGCCTTTTCTGGCTTGCGCCTGGTTGCCCATGCACAGCGAGCAGCCGGGCATTTCCATGCGCGCGCCGCTCTTGCCGAGGACGGCGTAGTAACCCTCCTCGTTGAGGATCATGGCGTCCATCTTGGTCGGCGGGGCGATCCAAAGGCGGGTCGGGATGTCCGATTTGCCGTCTAGCACCTTGCCGGCGGCACGGAAGTGGCCGATGTTAGTCATGCACGAGCCGATGAAGACTTCGTCGATTTTGGTGCCGGATACTTCCGAAAGCACCTTCACATCGTCCGGGTCGTTCGGGCAAGCAACAATCGGTTCCTTGACATCGGCCAGATCGATTTCGATCACGGCGGCGTATTCGGCATCCGGGTCGGCCTTGAGCAGTTGCGGGTTGGCAATCCAGGCTTCCATGGCCTTGACGCGGCGACCAAGAGCGCGCGCATCGGAATAGCCGTTGGCGATCATCCACTTCATCAGCGTGATGTTCGAACGCAGGTATTCGATGACCGGAGCCTTGTCCAGATGCACGGTACAGGCGGCAGCAGACCGTTCGGCCGAGGCATCGGAAAGTTCAAACGCCTGCTCGACCTTGAGATCAGGCAAGCCTTCGATTTCGAGGATGCGGCCGGAGAAAATGTTCTTCTTGCCCTGCTTGGCGACGGTCATCAAGCCTTGCTTGATGGCATAAAGCGGAATGGCATTGACCAGATCGCGCAGGGTGATGCCGTCCTGCATCTTGCCCTTGAAGCGCACCAGAACGGATTCCGGCATGTCCAGCGGCATGACGCCAGTGGCGGCAGCAAAGGCGACCAGACCGGAACCGGCCGGGAAGGAAATGCCGATCGGGAAACGCGTGTGTGAATCGCCACCGGTACCGACGGTGTCCGGCAGGGCAAGACGGTTGAGCCAGCTGTGGATCACTCCGTCGCCCGGACGCAGCGAAACGCCACCGCGCGTCGTAATGAAGCTTGGCAGGGTGCGATGGGTCTTGATGTCGACCAGTTTCGGATAGGCAGCGGTATGGCAGAACGATTGCATCACCATGTCGGCCGAAAAGCCGAGGCAGGCCAGGTCTTTCAACTCGTCGCGCGTCATCGGGCCGGTGGTGTCCTGCGAACCCACGGTAGCCATTTTCGGCTCGCAGTAGGTTTCTGGGCGGATGCCCTTCCCTTCTGGCAGGCCACAGGCGCGACCGACCATCTTCTGCGCCAGGGTATAACCCTTGCCCGTATCAGCCGGCTCTTGCGGCAAGCGGAACAGGGTTGAAGCGGGCAGGCCCATGGCTTCACGCGCACGAGCCGTCAGGCCACGGCCGACGATCAGCGGAATACGGCCACCGGCACGCACTTCATCCAGAACGACTGGTGTCTTGAGTTGCGATTCGGCGATAACTTTGCCATTCTTGAGCGCGGTCACTTTCGTCGTCGCGAAATCAATGTTGAGCTCGATCTCGTCGCCCATTTCCATCTGGGTCACGTCGATTTCAATGGGCAGCGCACCGGCATCTTCCAGCGTGTTGTAGAAGATCGGGGCAATCTTCGAACCCAGGCAAACACC
>JAIFNM010000280.1 GCA_020047725.1 Betaproteobacteria bacterium | reverse complement strand
CCCTGATCGACGGTATCTGGAGTTACTCGATCGAAGACATCTGGAGCGGCGTGCAATCCAGCTATAAGTCGCTGGTAGACGCCGTCGCGGCGCAATTCGGAGTGGAGATCAAGAGTACGAAGTCCCTCGGCTTCAGCGGCATGATGCATGGCTACCTGGCCTTCGACAAAGACGACAATCTGCTGGTCCCCTTCCGCACCTGGCGGAACAACATCACCGGGCAGGCTTCGTCGGCTTTGACGGAGTTGTTCCAGTATCCGATCCCCCAGCGCTGGAGTATTGCGCATCTCTATCAGGCGATCCTGAATGGCGAGGAGCACGTCAAGGACGTCCGCTTCATTACGACGCTGGCCGGCTACGTTCACTGGAAGCTGACGGGGCAGAAAGTGCTGGGCGTTGGCGAGGCGTCGGGGGTATTCCCGATCGACCTGAAGACGAGTGCATTCGATTCAAGAATGATTGCTCAGTTTGATCAAAATATCGAGCCATTGAATCTTCCGTGGCAGTTGGGCGAGATTTTGCCCAGCGTCTTGCTGGCCGGCGAAAAAGGCGGGGAACTCACAGCGGAAGGAGCGCGACTCATCGACGTCAGCGGCCAACTGAGCGCCGGCGTGCCGTGCTGTCCGCCCGAGGGCGATGCGGGTACCGGGATGGTGGCGACAAACAGTGTTTCTACTCGTACCGGCAACGTCTCTGCCGGCACCTCGGTGTTTGCGATGATCGTGCTGGAAAAGGAATTGTCCAAGGTCTATGCGGAGATTGACCTGGTGACCACCCCGCACGGAAAGCTGGTCGCGATGGCGCACTCCAATAATTGCTCTTCGGAATACGATGCCTGGATCGGCATGTTCAATGAACTCATCAAAGCCTTCGGCTTGACGGTGGACAAGTCGAAACTGTACGAGACGCTCTTCGACCTGGCGCTCACTGGCGATCCGGACGGCGGCGGTCTGCTGGCCTACGGATATGTTTCCGGCGAACACATCACGCATTTCGAAGAGGGGCGTCCGATGTTCGTGCGCTCGTCAAACGGCAACTTCAATCTGGCTAATTTCATGCGCGTCCAGCTTTATACCGCGTTGGGTGCGCTCCGAACCGGGCTGAACATCCTGTTTGAGAAAGAGTTTGTTCAAGTGGATCAAATCCTCGGCCACGGCGGTTTCTTCAAGACCCGCGAAGTTGGGCAGAAGATCATGGCCGCAGCCGTCAATGTTCCTGTATCGGTGATGGAGAACGCTGGAGAAGGCGGTGCGTGGGGTATTGCGCTCCTAGGGGCGTACATGGCGAATCGGGTTGCCAATGAATCGCTGGATGATTTCCTCCGGGACAAGGTATTTGCCGAGCAGAAGAGCAATTGCATTGCGCCAAACCCGGCGGATGTCGCCGGTTTCAACACCTTCATGGAGCGTTACACGAACGGGCTTGAAATCGAACGTGTGGCTGTCAAGCACTTGAAGTAATCGAAATGCCATAGCGCCGCGGTGGCCGAGTTGCTGTATTCGGAGATGAATCGCTCAAATCTGCTCATGGATCAGACATACAGAAGATTTGCCACCGGCGGCTTGGGGGGAATGAGCCGAATTCACACTTCTGGCATTTGGCCACCGTACGTGAAAGCTAAAAAGTAGCTATTTGAAAGACCGCACCACTCTGAAACCTGCCGCATCCGCTGTAACTCTGCCGGAGCAATGGTCGTCACGGTCATGCCTTTTTCCTTCAGCGTCGCGATCGACTTGGTGTCTACTTCGTTATTGAGCGTGCGTTGGAACGGACGAGTCTCGATCACCGCCTCGGTGATGATGCGCTGCTCGTCCTTCGTCAGCGTATCCCACCATTTCTTGCTCACCATTACGAGGTGCGCCGCGTAGGCGTGGCGCGTCAGGCTCAGGTACTTTTGCACCTCGTACAGTTTGGCGGTGTCGATCGTCGGCGCCGGATTTTCCTGGCCGTCCACGGTGCGCGTCTCAAGCGCGGAGAAAACCTCGCTCCACGGCATCGGCACCGGACTTGCTCCGAGTTCCTTGAAGAACTCAAGATAAACGAGATTCTGCATGACTCGCAACTTAATTCCGTCCATGTCCTCGAGCTTTGCGACCGCACGCTTGCTGTTCGTTAGATTGCGAAATCCGTTAACCGAAAAGCCATCGGCGACCCGCCCGCCTTTCTGGAGACCGATATGGCCTTGCACAACGCCATTTGCAGCCTCTCGGGAAACGGCCTGTTCGTCGAAATGGGACATGATCTTCTCCGTTTGCTTGCCCGCTTTCAGACAGAAGCGGTGCACGTCGAAGGCTCGGTCATGCTCAGCCACCGGGAGCACGCCAAGATTGTCGATCGGATGGTTTCACATGACCCTGACGGTGCCGCCAAGGCGATGCTTGAATATCTGGCGAGAACCCATCTCGCCTATGGTCGCCTGCACTCCTTGCAAGCCGAAGGCGACACTCAGACGCTTCCTTCGCGCGCGCAGATATAAGTAATAGCCGCTTGTAGCGGACAGTCTTCGCATCTCTGCCCCATCAGACAAAGGTCTGAGAGATCTTCGTCTACTAACGAATCAGCTTGGTAGTGATTCACCCCGTAGAAGTCTTTCAAGAACGAGACAACAGCTGCCTTATTCCGAATGCCAGAAGCAACACGCCAAAAAGTGACTCGAAGTAGATTTTGAATCGTCGGAAGGCGTTGCCAGCCCGCTCGGTCGACAAAACAAGAACGACAATCGAGAACCAAATTGCAGCAATGGCTACAACTGCGGCCACCATCGAGCTGAGCAGTAACAGGCTGGCATTCTCAGGAGCTGCAGATGAGAGCGCCGAGGCGTAGTAGAGAGCTGCCTTTGGGTTTGCCATGGTGGTTGAAAGCCCTTTGGCAAACATCGCCCAAATTGAAGACGAATTCGCCGACTCCGTACTGACCGGCAAAGGCTTGCTCGCCGACCGCAACAATTGAATGCCGAGCCACGCAATGTAGGCCGCCCCACACATCTTAATGACCAAGAAAAGGGAGGGAAACAAAGCGAACAATGCACTAACACCCAGCAAGGCGGCGCCTGCCCAAACACCATTTCCAAAAATCACGCCGGAAGCTACTGCAAACGCATTGCGCCTCAAGCCAGTAACTGATGTATTGCTGACCGCCAGAAAATCCGGGCCCGGGCTCATGATGCCCATCGCGGCAATTGCCGCAACGGTTAGTACTGCATATATCGATTCCACGCTGCCCTCTCCTTCATTCGCTCATGCGACACGAAATAACTAGTGATCAGATGCTACTGTTGAAATTGAAAGGCCACTTCTGGCCGGAAGTGTGAGCAGGCACCTGCGCCAACTAGCCGACGTTCGCCGAAACCAGCGCTTTTTTCAATGATTGCAATATGGCGCGCACTCCACTGAGTGCTCGCGACCTGGTGCGGTCATTCAAAGCACGTGAAACGCAGCGACTCTAACGACAGTAAACTGATCGCAAACCTGCAACTCGAGTCTGCCATTGGCAGACTCGCTCTTCGACCGATACCACCGTTTTCAACCCGACCCAAGTTGGTCAACAGTCCTATGCGGCTAAGTCATACAAGAGACTGCTTCACAAGACAGTCTACGGCCGCAGTTCTGGTAGGCTCCATCGATTCGAATTGCACTCGACTCCTCAAATCATACTTTAGAAAGTCTTCCACAACCCATCTAGAGCTTGTGACGCTTGAACGAAAAGCGCGTACTTTCGATCATAGGCAACCTTTTTTTGCGGGTCGGGTTCCATACGTTCCTTGACCCTGACCATGTGCCGAGCCGCTTCCGGCAAATCAGCATACAAACCGGAGGCCACCGAGGCCGTTATCGCACAACCCAAAGCGCCCAGTTCTTTTGTATCAATTGTCTCTACGGGAAGCCCAATTACATCAGAGAATATCTGGGACCACGTGCGACTATTCACTGCCCCCCCGCCAGACGAATGGCATCAGGACGATCACGATTAGCCAGGAGTCGGTCAATGTGAACCCGATGCGAAAATACGATACCTTCTAGTACGGCGCGAATGATCTGTGCCCGAGTATGGGTGCTTTCCAAACCAATGAAGCATGCTTTGGCTTGAGGGTTATCATTCGAACCATAGAGAAAAGGCAAAAAGAGGATCGATTGCTCATCGACACGAACAGAAGCGGCAAGTTCTTCTGCAAGTGTATAGATACCGATCCCTCGTTCTTGAGCTTGGTTTTTTTCGGCTTCAAGAAATAACTCGGTGAACCATTCATTGTTGCTGGCCGATGTAGCACTCGACTCTTCGATCAGGAAATAACCTGGGAGGCAGAACAGGGAATTCATCTTGATCGATTTGTTCAAGACCGGCTGGCGAGAGATGTATTCGTTGATTCCCCAAGTCCCCGCGATGACACACAGGTTTTTCTCGTCGGTTACATCCATGGCCACCGCACACGCGTCGATATCGAACATCCCGGCCGCTACTGAAATGCCTTGCCTCAAACCGGTCAACGCCGCCACTTCTGGCGTGATCGCTCCACAGAGTTCTGTTGAATAGCGCACGGGCGGCAGTTTGTCGTACATGTCCGCCACGCCAAAATCCTGTAGAACCTCACGGTCAAAACTGACTTCCTCAAGATTCATCATGCTCGAGCCTGAGTAATCAGTGACCTCGGCCCAGGCTTCGCCTGTCAGACGGAAGCGAATATAGTCCTTAACCGCAAAAATCCACCGAACCTGAGACAAAATCTCGGATCGATTGTCCTGAAGCCAGCGCCAGAGGGCTACGGGCTGGCAGGCCAGAGGCCTTTGCATAGTCTTTGGAAATACTTTCGCAGCCGTCCCGTCCTTCTCCCACTGCTCGGGGTACGTCCATGCCCGTGCGTCGGTTGAAACGATTCCGTTGTACGCCGGTTTGTTGTCGTTACCCCACAGATAAAGCCCCTTACCGTGCCCGGTACAGGCCACGCCTTTGATCTGGTCCGCATCGAGCGCTGAATTCTCAATCACCTCGCGAATGACTTTGAGGTTGGCCTGCCACAGAGACTCCATATCCCGCTCGGTGAATCCGGGGTGTGGACGAAGCATAGGAACTTTTTCTGAGGCAGAGGCGATTTCCCTGCCAGTAGCGTCGAAAATAACCGCCTTGGTTACACTCCCGCCATTGTCGATTCCCAGAAAACAATCGTTCATAGTTTGCTTCTCAAAAAGTCGTGGGCGTAACAAATTTGATCCCGCCAGTCTTCTTTTCCTGTATCCCAAAATTCCGCCAAGTACAATCTGACCCCGAGGTTCTGGGCCATTCTGATTCCTCCAGCGAAATCAACATGGCCCATGCCGTAGGGGATCTCTCGGTATTGCCCCGGAACGCTTTCCTTGAGGTGCAGTGCAACCAGGTGCCCTCGGCCCGCGACAAGATCTTCTTGTACCGAAGTGCCGTACGCCATCGCTGCATTGGTTATATTGCCTAAATCGGGATAGATCTGTAGGTAGGGCGAGTCGACAAGCCGGACGTAGTGCATGGCTTTCTGCACTGTGTTCATGAACTCAGTTTCCATTGTTTCAAAAGCTAACAGCACACCTTTGGTCGCCGCCATCTCAGCACAGCGCTTCAGGTTTTCAAGAAAGAATAATTTGCTGGTTTCGGTGGAAGGTTCGTAATAGCAATCGTATCCGGCCAATTGAATGATTCGGATGCCAAGACAGGAGGCGAAATCAATGGCATCAGCCATGATTTCCATTCCTCGTTGTCTTGTCGTTGTATCGACACTACCGATCGGAAATTTGCGGTGAGCACTCAGGCAAAGTGTCTTTATTGGCAACGCCGTCCGACACATCGAATTAACCAGATCACACTTTTCTTCGGTGGACCACTTCAGTCGGGCGAGCTTTTCTTCTGTCTCATCAATGCTGATTTCCAGGAAATCGAAGCCAGAGTCGGATGCTATCTTCAGCTTTTCATCCAGACCCATCGAGATGGGCATCGACTTTTCATACAATCCGAGGAGACAGTTTTCCATTTCAGACCGTGCTCCCGAACCTTCGAACTCGAGTAAACCGCGCATCCATGGGCACCCTTTGAACCGCATTTCTGCCTTTAACAATGAGGTAGCCGTCTTCAGCTTCGACTGATTCAACGCCTTCCCGGAGCAGTTCATGGTCAAGTTCAACGAGAGCCGTACCATAACAAAGCTTTCGTTCCCCTCCGGCCGGAATTGTTACCATCGTAGGGCGGCCAAGGATTTCGGGATTCAGGCGTGAGTAGGCCAGACCACTGGCGTAGGCCCCCACGCCATTCTCTGTACCCAGGCAGAATGTTCGATCGGAGCCACCTTCATTGAGCGACCAAGGCGTGAATTGTCGGCCGCCATACTGGAGCCAAAGATCGTTGAAACTCAAAGCGACTTCACCAGCAGGCAGCGATTCCTCTCCTGGGAAAAAACAGATATAGGCCAAACCCAAAATGGGATTAACGACGCAACTCCAACCCAACGACAAATGACTGGGAACGGCTCCGGTCACAAAATCCGTGGCGCCCACCATCCCGGGAACCTCTGTAAGGTCGACGGTCCCTCCGGCGCGAAGAGGCACCTTGGTCAGATCTGAAAACTCAGCGCCTTGAAGCAAACGTCCGGTCAGATCAAATTCGGTTCCTTCCGGTGCTATTTGGAATCGATCAGCGCACAGAGCGATCTTGCAGCCAGCCTGCAGAAACGGGGCACCAAGCGTGTTGTGCCGAGTCAGGTTGATGGAAACCGGCGTGGTGCCAGTATTCTTGATTCGCATTACAGAATAATAGGCGGCCTGATTCTCCACAACCATGTCGCACTTTTCCCAAATGAGCGGCATATCAGGCGAAGGGCTATGCATCGAAAATCGAGCGAAGGCGATTGTGGTGTCGGATGACACACCAAAATCCTTGATTGCCCATTCTTCGTTAGCGACCCAACCGTGGGCTGGCAATTGCACCCCATCGACGATGCAGGGACCACCAAAATTCGGGCTGCATGGAAAATCGCCACTAATCAGGAAAAGCAGTTTGGCTTTCCAGTAATCGCCGTGCTCCGTTTGGTTGTAAGGTTTGCCGGAATTGTCACGAAAATCGGGGATCCAGTGGGCGTTAAGTCCTCCCTGTCCGCGCTTCAGGCTAAACTCCGGCATCATGCCACCCAACGCATCAATCACCGTTCGGATCTGGGCATTCTCCAGATTGACCGACTGACGCCCGAAATAGCTGATCGCCTTGGCTATCATGGCTGCTTCCCTGGATCGCCCGCGTTCGGACCGAAATGCTTAAGCATCACTAATGGCTCGGTCAGACTGTGGTTAACCACTACGACCCCCGACTGGGCAGACGCTTCGCTGACGAAATACTCGTCAGCGCTTAATCCGCCGTAGCGAAGCATGACCGCAGTTTCGGCATTGTAAGTTCCGAACTTGCCATGCCCCTGAGTCAGGATGCAGCCATACGCTGCGTTATCCCTGATCGTGGCCGTTTGACCCGGAAAGACGGTGAGTTCCTTGGCAGCAATGTATCCGGTATCGTAAACAACCCATTTTTCGATGTGATACTCGTCTTGAGAGGCGATGATCGGAGGCCGAAAATAGTTCTTACGGTAGTGGGGATCAACGTTCTTTTCCCAATCCATCAAATCGATAACGTAATCAAGGTCACGCTTTTTGTCATCGGGGCAGTTTTCAACTAGAAATTCGTACGGGTAGATCTCGTCAGAAACGATGTTCTCGTACACTGAGTTAACGTCCGAGTTCCATTGCGGTTCGTAAGTCAAATATGATCCTGGCGCATGGATTACACCCGGCGGTGTGTACCAGCCAGTCCCCAGTTCAATTCGGTACGCTCTGGAAAGCTCGGTAATCTTGTTGTCACCGGCCTCGTACATCGCCAGTCGCGCTTTGACTTCATCCTTGGTGACATCCGGATCGAATCCATAATAAGTGTGAGGGAATTCTCCGGGGTGGTTATTCAGCTGCGGAGGGTAGTAGTAGGCTTCGGGCTTACCCTTGCGCCCGACCTTCTGGGCATCTTCTTCGCGCAGATGAAGGTGGTGGAAGAGGGGTGCGTTAAAGTCGAAGAACTTCGAATACATGGGCCACGTACCGAATTTGTCCATCAACTCTTGGCCGATGATCTTTTCGCCCAGTTCATCCACAGCGTCCTTGAACAGACATAGATCCCCCTTTTTGCCCGTTGCATCAACGTAGCTCATCCCTTCGTCCGGCGGTGCTGACGGACCGTTCATCGCCGCGATTACGGACGAGAACCAACGTTCTTTGATTGAGCCTCGGACTGTTCCCAGAGGGTAATAATCGTCCGGATGCAGCCGCAACCGCTTACCCGCACTAGAGAATCGCCGTGGAACAAAAACAGGCGCAAGACGCAAAATGCCCGAGTGCTTCTCAAAGGCGTCCAACATGACTTTCAAATTTTTCATCGGGAATCCTTACATATTCAGGTTCTATAAAGTCCAGAAATCACGTTTTTGCCGTCGAAATTCGAATACTCATATTCGCTTTACGGTGTCGCGGATAACGAGACTAGGGGATAGGACAAATTTCTGGATGGGCAGCCCAGGGCTCTTGATTCGATCGATCAATAGTTCGACTGCCTTTTCGCAAATGTCTTTGTATGGCTGCCGGATGGTCGTTAAGGAAGGAAATATCATCTGGCCTGTCTTGATGTCATCCATTCCCATGACTGAGACTTGCTGAGGGATTTGGACTCCCAAGCGTTTCAGTTCATGCATCGCGCCAATGGCCAGATGGTCGTTCTCGGCCCATAAACCGGTAAAATCGGTAAATTTTTCCAGCAGGGTGCGAACAGCAAGAATGCCTGTCTCGTACTCGAAATCCTTGCCCACGACGGATTCAACATCCAGGCCGTTGGCTTGGTAATAATCACGGAAACCTTCAAACCGCTCACGACTGAGCCTGACTGGAGCAGGACCTTGGATACACGCCACTTTCTTGTGCCCCATGGAAAACAAATACTTCGCCGCCATTTGGCCGGCCTCGTAGTTTCCAACGATGACATGGTCGACCTCTTCTTCTTGTAAAGCCCGATCAATCCCGACGACCGGAATTGCCCGTGCCAGCAAGCTTTTCAGGGCTGAACTCGTGTCAGAAACCTGGGAAATGATGATTCCATCGACGTTCAATCCGATGAATTTCTCAAGGACCTTTTCTTCAACAGCTGGGTCTTCTCGGGTATTTCCCAAGATCATCGTAAAACCGCGCGCTGCACAGGATTCCTCGACGTGAGAAATGAATGTGGCAAAGGTTTCGTGCAAGATCTCTGGAACCATAAGCCCCAAGAGCTTGCCACTATTGTTTCGCAACCCCCTGGCAAGCAAGTTCGGCTTATACCCGAGCTTTTTGACCGCAGTGAGAACCTTCAGCTTTGTATCGTCGTCAACGGGACCCGTTCCTCGAATGACTCGTGATACGGTGCTGGGAGATACTCCCGCTTCGCGTGCTACGTCGATGACTGAAGCCACAATGATGTTCCCTATCTAAATTTGTTCTACCCGGCGGAATACCGAAATGGTGCCCCGTCGGGCAAGCCATGACGGCTACTTGAACTTCCCTACGTTTTCTTTGGTTACCAGTTGGAACGGAATAAAGGTAGTCTTGGCGACCTTCTTGCCCGAAGCTAACTCGAACGCCTTAGCGACTGCCTCGGATCCCTGACCGCGAGCATCCTGGAAGACGGTCGCGACCATCTTGCCTTGTTCAACCGACTTCAACGCATCCGGAATCGCATCAATACCAATGACGGGAATCGATGCTTGTTTCTTGGCGGCTTCGATCGCTTTGAAGGCGCCGAGCGCCATTTCGTCGTTTTGCGCCACAACGGCATTGATGGTTTTTCCAGACTGCATCCAGTTTTCCATCAATGACAACGCTTGAGCTCGATCCCAGTTCGCTGTCTGTTCGAAGAGAACACTGATTCCTGGATACTTTTTCAGAATTTCTTTGTTGCCGATCGTACGTTGCACTTCGGCCGAATGTCCATTCGGACCATGGATAATGACTATGTTGCCTTTGCCTTTAAGCAAATCCGCAATGTATTGCATCTCAATCTTGCCGGCATCAATATCATCGGACCCAACAAAAGCCGTGGCTTTGTCCAGGTTAACGACCTGTGCGTTAACCACGACGATCGGGATCCCAGCGGCGTTGGCTTTTTCAACGGCAGGTGCACAGCCTTCCTTATCAAAGGGATTCAAGATGATGGCATTGACTTTTTGAGCGATGAAGTTTTCAACTTGTGAAATCTGAGTCTCGGCTTTACCCTGTCCGTCGTTTTCTATTAGAGTGACTCCAAGAGATTTGGCTTTTGCCTTCGCCGCATCGGCAATTCCCAAAATAAACTCGTTCTGCATGTTTTGGTAGGTAATACCAATCTTTAGTGGTTCAGCAAAGAGTGAATTCGCGCCACACATCAAATATCCGGAAACCAATACAGCCAATAGCTTTTTCATTTGTATTCCTCCACGACTTTTGTAGAATGTTACGGTCCCCGACAGAAAGGCCCCTTCCAGTCGGTAAGATTCGTTTTTGTCTGTATGTTTATTAGTCGTTGAACACCTCCATTTTCATTATTTAGGTATACCCTCAGCGACGGGAGCCCACCTCCTGTCGCTGAAAAACTATTTCATCTGTTTGTTTTTTTGGTCCAGCAGAACGGCGACGATAATGATCACGCCTTTGATGATCTGCTGATAATAAGAAGAGACATTCAGCAAATCGAGGCCGTTGCTCATGATGCCGATGATCAATGCTCCCTGACGTTCCCGGGCCAGGGATAGCGCAGCAGCATCTCCAACGCAACGGGCGAGAGAAAAGGCCGTGGCTTGCTCATG
>JAIFNM010000262.1 GCA_020047725.1 Betaproteobacteria bacterium | reverse complement strand
GGCCAAGGGCATCGATGATGTCCTTCTTCGCGGCGCGGCGCGCCGGCAGGAAAGCGGCCAGGGTTCCCACGACGCTCATCAGCACGAATGTAAAAAGGATGCGCCCATTATCAATGTCTACCAGCAGGGGAACCGGGCTGACGCTGTTAGGCGGTACGTAGGTCACGTTCGCGGCGTTGATGCCCCAGCGCACGCCCAGCGTGATGAGCAGGCCGACAACGCAGCCGATCAGCGTGAGCAGCATCGACTCGGTGGTGAACAGGCGCACCACGCCGCGGCGCTTGAGCCCGATGGCGCGCAGTGTGCCGATCTCGCGGGTGCGTTCGACGACGGTCATGCCCATCGAATTGGCCACGCTCATCAGCACTACGGTCAACACGATCAGGAAAATGAAGCCGAAGATCATGTCGAACATGCCATGTACCTGGTTGTAGAAACTGGACAGTTCCTGCCAGGTCTGGATCTCGACGTCGAACCCGGCGCCCTTTAGTTTTTGCAGCAGGCGGTCGCGCATCACGAGCGTCTGGCTGGCGTCGTCGAGCAGGATCGTCAAACGGTCTGCACGCCCTTCGGCGTCGATCAGGTTGCGGGCCAGCGCTAGTGGGAAGAAGGCGAATTTGTCATTGGTACCCGCGTTGCCGGTGTTGAAACTGTGACCTACGGTGATGTCCAGCGCGTTGGCTTGCCCGCTCAGGGTGTTGGTCAGCACCGCCGCCTGTCCGCCAACGGCGAGGTGCAGGATGTCGACCAGGCCTTCGCTGAGCTCAACCACATCGGGGCGCTCCGGGTTGAGCTTTTTCCGCACGTTGTCGTACAGCCCGCTCCGTAACTCGGTCGCGGTCAAACTATTTTCCTGCAAGCGGTCCATCGCCGCCGGTTCGATCGCTTCGGCAACAAAGATGGTGCTGGCGCGGCCGTTACTGATAAGCCCGCTCAGCGCCAGCCGCGGTGCGACCATCTCGACATGCGCTTCCTCCTTGATCAATGCGGAAACGGTCTCGACTTCCTTTGCGGTGAGCAGGTAGCGTTCCGGATCGAGCTTGCCTTCCTGACGCATGCCGGTCTTGCTCAGGGTCAGGTGCCCGAGCAACTCACCGTGAATGGCGTTGCGTGTCAGCCCACCATAGACGTTGTGCGTGTAACCGGCAAACAGCGTAATCGCCGCAAAGCCGAGGGCGATGGCGAACAGTGTCACCAGCGAACGGCGGCGATTGCGCGTGAGCCCGCGCAGGGCCAGTTTGAAGGTATTCATGCCATCACCTCGTCGCTTTCAATGCTGCCGTCGCGCAGCAGGATTCTTCGGTCTACGTGGTCGAGCAGGCGCGGGTCGTGCGTGGTGAACACGAAGGTGACCTTGCGCGCGCGGTTCATCTCACGCATCAGATCAACAACCATGCGGCTGTTTTCAGAATCCAGGTTGGCCGTTGGTTCGTCGGCGATCACCAGCTTGGGATCGACCACCAGTGCGCGTGCGATGGCCACGCGTTGGCGTTGCCCGCCGGAAAGCTTGTCCGGCAACGAATTCTTGAAGCGTTCCAGCCCGACATCGATCAGTGCGGCCATGGCGCGCTGACGGATCGTGCCTGCGTCCGCACCCTGAATCTGCAGGGGCAGCATGACGTTTTCCAGCGCCGAGAGCACGGGCACCAGGTTGAAGTTCTGGAAGACGAACCCGATCTTGCTGGCGCGAAATTCGGTCAGGGCATCGTCCGTCAGAACCCGGGTGTCCTGGTCCTCGAAATGCACCTCGCCCTCGGTCGGTGCATCGATCAGGCCGATGATGTTCATCAGGGTTGTCTTGCCGCTGCCTGACGGTCCCCATGCCGCAAGAAATTCTCCGGCGTGGATGTCCAGCGAGATGCTGTGCAGTGCATCGATGGTCGTTTCACCCAGCATGAAGCGGCGGCGCACGTTGCGCAGCTTGAGGATTGGTGGATGACCGGTGGTGTCGTTCATTGATGACCTCGCTTGTTCGGTAGTGGTGTGGTGAAATCTCAGGATGCACAGTACCCACGCCAAACCGGTCAAGGTAGTGCAATGTGACGAATCGCAATGATCGAGGAGCGAACCGTTGGAATGCGGTGCCGAGCGGTGGAACGCATTCGTCGGTGGCGGTAGTAGCGGTCGGCGTGTTGTCGATCAGTGGCCTGGAAGGCGCATGGGTAGGCGATCTTCGTCATGTGCGGCTGAAACGGCGCGTAAACATTGGCTTCCATGGCATGCAGGGCCAGAAAGTGCTATGGACGCGGCATCCGACAGGCCATCGCTTATCCACAAAATTCTCTGGACATCCTGTGGATAAACACTGGATAACTTGCGGATGTTGATGGCGCGAAAGGCCTATTTCCCGGTGCTCAGTTTTTGCTCAGATCGCCCGAAAATTCGTGCTATGGTTGCATTTCGACCAACGTTGACGGGGGCGACCATGTCTGTTCAGCATGTGACGAGAAGCGCTAGTGACCGCCGGAAATTCGACATGTCGGCCAACGCCGCGATTGAGAAGGAACGTCGCTGGAATAAAGACCGCCGCAGCCTCGTGGTAAACGAGGACGAGCTTTACGATCCGGATTGGGAGGTCGGCGATAGCGATCTGGCCGAGTATGCCAGAATCGCCTTGGACGATTAGGAGCCGCCTTCTTGCGCGTGGCGCGGCGCCGTCCGCCAATTACCTGATCGTGAGCGGGATCGTCCGGTTAGTCTTCAACTTGCCGACGACGTGCATTTCACAGGGTTTGCAGTCAAAGCGCAGGGTCAGTTTTTCGCTGCCGTTTGTCAGGATCATCGGGCCCGGGCGGATGCCCTTGACCTGTTTCGGACACAGATTGAAACTGTAGCGCAGGCAGTGCTTGGTGATCATCAGCGACACATCACCTTTTTCCTCGTGGCATTCATAAGCCGGTTCGATGACGCTGACGCCATGCTTCTGATAGAAGGCGCGCGCCTTGGCGTTGAAGACGTTGCCGAGGTAACTCAGCGCATCATCCGGGTAGGGGGCCGGCGGATCAAGCGGAACGCCACGTTCAGGACGTTGGTAGGCAACGACTCGCGCGTTGTCCAGCGCCTCGACTGCTGCGCGGCGCAGCGCATTTTGTGACGAGGCCGGCATGAACCAGGCGGTCTCGGTCGCCAGATCGATTTGTTCCGCACTGTATATCGTGTTACCGAGCTTGCCCAGGTTTTCGCGTAGCGTGGTCATGGCGCGTTCGGTGTTCTGAGCGGCTTCCTTGGCGTGCGGAAGCTCGGCGCAGGCACTAACGCCCTGGTCGTCTGTGATATGCAGGGCGAAACCGTTCACCGTTTCCTCAAAACGCAGATGAACCGGAATGCGTCGTTCGGCTGATTTGTTTTCCAGCTGTCGTTCGAATAACTGATCGTGATTACGATAAATCGTCATGCCTACAAGCAGATCAGTCGGGAGTCTACCGTCGATCAGTGTTGGCGACAGGCGGTAGCCGGACCCTGTCGCTTCGGCAAGGTTGATGCGCATGCCGGTGAGTTCGGTATTTGCGTCGAAGTAGGTGATTCCGTCGCCGTTGTGCAGCGCTTTCTTACTGCTTACGTCAAAACTGACGCGGCCAAGTTTGGTAACTTCGCCGATTTCTTCTCCAACGAATTTCGGCGAAGCAAAGGCACCGAGGTCGTCATGGCGATCTTGCACGAAGTAGTCGGTCGAACCGCGATTGAAGGTTTTTTCCGGCCGCGGTGTGAACAGGAAGGTGCTACGGCCCGATGAACTGCGTTGAAAGTCGGGAAGTCCCTCCATGATTTCATCGAGCCGCTGGCGGTAATGCGCCGTGATGTTCTTGACGTAGGACAGGTCCTTGAGTCGCCCTTCGATCTTGAACGAGCGGATGCCGGCGTTGATCAGCGCACGCAGGTTGTCGGTCTGGTTGTTGTCCTTGATCGAAAGAAGATGCTGGTCTTTGGCGATGGTCTGTCCGTCCAGATCGGCCAGCGAGTAAGGCAGGCGGCAGGCCTGCGAACAATCGCCACGGTTCGCGCTACGCCCGGTTTGCGCGTGGCTGATGTTGCACAGGCCGCTGTAGCTGACGCAGAGCGCGCCGTGGACGAAAAACTCCAGCGTGGTAGTGGTATTGGCGGAGATTTTTCGAATCTGTTCGAGCGATAGTTCCCGCGCCAGTACGATCTGCGAGAAACCGACGTCTTCAAGGAAGCGCGCTTTTTCCAGCGTCCGGATATCGGCCTGTGTGCTGGCATGAAGCTGAATCGGCGGCAGGTCGAGCTCAAGCAGGCCCATATCCTGCACGATCAGCGCGTCGGCGCCCGCTTCGTAGAACTGCCAGGCGAGTTTGCGGGCTTCGTCCAGTTCCTCGTCTTTGAGAATGGTATTGATCGCTACCAGAACGTGTGCGTTGTAGTGATGGGCGAAGGTGGACAGTCGTTCGATGTCTGCAACGCTGTTTCCAGCGTTGGCGCGGGCACCAAAAGACGGCCCGCCGATATACACGGCATCGGCCCCGTGAATGATGGCTTCGATGCCGAAGTCGGCGTTTTTAGCTGGAGAAAGCAGCTCAAGAGCGTTGCGATGTGTGGTCATTGAGGTAGATATTGGCGAGGCGAGGAATTTTAAGTCATTGATAAAAAATAGTAATGGAAAAATTTCCTGGTTTGGAGCAGGGTTTTTTCAATTTCAGTATTACTTTTGTCAACCTCAGGCAAAAAGGCGCGTTATTAGCCTCATGGTGGGCATCCACCGTAACGAACGGAGTTAGAACATGGGCAGTCTGAGTAACGAATCCTTTGATGAGTTCCTGGATTCTTTGAAACAAGCCGGTGTGGCCATCAGCAATGAGCGCGAATTGCGTGAGCGCCTTGCCGAAGTGCAGCGCTGGCGTTTTGCCTTTTCAACCCTGGCGACCAACGGTCGTCCGCTGGGTATCAAGTTTGAAGACCAAAGCGCAAGCGTGAATGAAGCTGAAATTCACCGCGCTTTCACCAAGTTCCAGTTCCCGGAAGGTATGGAAGTCGCGTTCGCGGCCAGCCTCAGGGCAGATCACTGATCAACGAAAGAATCCACTGATCGCCGGCGTACTTCCGGCTTTCGGGGTACAAAGAAAGGCCCGCAGAGTGAACTCTGCGGGCCTTTTGCTTTTTTGGCGTCAGCGAGAAATTGGCTTGTAGCGAATCCGTTTTGGTTTCGCGCCTTCCTCACCCAGACGCTTTTTCTTGTCGTCTTCGTATTCCTGATAGTTGCCGTTGAAGAAGGACCATTGTGATTCGCCTTCACAGGCCAGAATATGGGTGCAGATGCGGTCGAGGAACCAGCGGTCGTGGGAGATGACCATGACGCTGCCGGCGAATTCGAGCAGGGCGTCTTCCAGCGCGCGCAGGGTTTCCACGTCGAGGTCGTTGGACGGTTCGTCGAGCAACAGAACATTTCCGCCGGAGATCAGCGTCTTGGCCATGTGCAAGCGGCCGCGTTCGCCGCCGGATAGTTGGCCAACGAATTTCTGCTGGTCACCGCCCTTGAAGTTGAAGCGGCCGATATAGGCGCGTGACGGAGTCTCGTACTTGCCGACGGTCAGAATGTCGGCGCCGCCGGAGATTTCGTCAAAGACCGTCTTGGTGCCGTCGAGGCAGTCGCGGCTCTGGTCGACGTAGGCCAGTTTCACGGTTTCTCCGATGTCGACTTCGCCTGAGTCGGGCTTTTGTTGCCCGGTCAGCATGCGGAACAGCGTCGATTTGCCGGCGCCGTTCGGGCCGATGATGCCGACGATGGCACCGGGCGGCACGGTGAACGAAAGCTTGTCCATCAGCAGGCGGTCGCCGAAGGCCTTGCTGACATCCTTGAATTCGATGACCTTGTTGCCCAGCCGTTCGCCGACCGGGATGAATATCTCATGCGTTTCGTTGCGCGACTGGTAGTCGAGACTGGATAGTTCCTCGAAGCGGGAAAGACGCGCCTTGCTCTTGGCCTGACGCGCTTTCGGGTTCTGGCGCACCCATTCGAGTTCCTGTTTCATCGACTTCATGTGTGCGTCGACCTGCTTCTGCTCGGTTTCCAGTCGGGCTTCCTTCTGTTCCAGCCAGGAGGAGTAATTGCCCTTCCACGGAATGCCGCAGCCACGGTCGAGTTCGAGAATCCACTCGGCGGCGTTGTCGAGAAAGTAGCGGTCGTGAGTGACGGCGACGACGGTACCGGGGAAACGCACGAGGAACTGCTCCAGCCATTCGACCGATTCCGCGTCGAGGTGGTTGGTCGGTTCGTCGAGCAAGAGCATGTCGGGCTTGGAGAGCAGCAGCTTGCACAGGGCGACACGGCGTTTTTCGCCACCGGAAAGATTCCCGATGGGGGCATCCCAGGGCGGTAGACGCAGTGCGTCGGCGGCAATTTCCATCTGGTTTTCGGTGTCGGAACCGGCGGTGGCGATGATCGCTTCCAGCCTTGCCTGTTCTTCAGCCAACTTGTCGAAGTCAGCGTCTTCTTCCGCGTAAGCGGCGTAGACGGCTTCCAGTTTGGCGTGGGCTTCCATGATTTCGCCCATCCCGCTTTCGACTTCCTGGCGCACGGTCATCGCTGGGTCGAGTTGCGGTTCCTGCGGCAGATAGCCGATGCGAATCCCCGCTAGATGCTGGACTTCGCCTTCGTACTCCTTGTCGACGTTAGCCATGATGCGCAGGACGGTCGATTTACCGGAACCATTGAGGCCGAGCAGACCGATCTTGGCGCCGGGGAAGAAGGACAGGGAAATGTCCTTGATGATTTGCCGTTTGGGCGGGACGATCTTGCTGACACGCAGCATCTGCATTACGTATTGAGCCATGGCTGGAGTTCAGGTTTCCTGGTTGGGGTAATCGAATTGGATGAAACAGGCCGGCAACGAATCACGGCCGGAAGGCAGGAGTTTACCCGAGTGAGCCCGGTTTGGGCGAAGCACTCGAATCAGCTGGTAGATACGTCGATATCTTCTTTCTCGCTGCACACCCGATTGCGCCCCTCATTTTTTGCCTGATAGAGCAGGGAGTCCGCACGGGCGACGAAGCTCTCGCGCGACTCGTTGGTTCGATAAGTGGTGACGCCGGCACTGACAGTGACGGCAATCGGCTTTCCATCGAACGCGTAGTGGTTTTGCCCGATGCTGTCGCGCAAGGTGCAGGCAACTTTGGTTGCGGCGGCCAAGTCGGTATTGGCGAGAACGACCAGAAACTCTTCACCACCCCAACGGCAGGCAATGTCGGAGGCGCGCAGGCTGTTTCTGAGCGTTGTCGCAATTCCCCGCAGAACCTGATCGCCGGCCAAATGGCCTCGGCTGTCGTTAAGCGATTTGAAATGATCGATATCAAGCATGATCGCCGACATCGGGCTGCCGTGCCGCGAGGCCTCGCGGGTTTGCTGATCGAGCAGAATATCCAGCGCATGCCGATTGGCGAGGCCGGTCAGGTTATCGGTCGTGGCCATTGTTTCGAGGCGACGCTGATAGTGGTTGATCGTCAGGTGCACAATCAGCAGCACGACAGCGGTGATGATGAAACAGAGCAGCAGATTGAGGTAGAGCGTTTGCTGAATCGAGTTTAGCGCCCTGTTCTCCTGTTTGATGACGAAGAGATACCACTTGAGTTCAGGGATATAGCGGACGTTGAGGAAATGCCGGAGTCCCTGGCTCTGGTACTCGAAGGAACCGCTGCCAGCCTTGAGCAGGGCTTCCGCCTGATCGCGCAGCCCCTCGATTTCAGTGATGCTGGAGTAAGCCGCGCGGCTTGTTCCATGGGCGTCGACCGTGTTTTTCCCGGAGAGCGTGATTTTTCCCTTGCCGTCAACCAGATAGATGGTGCGCTCATAACGCGTCTGGTAGTCGTCGATCAGACGGTTGACGGTGTCGACGGTGAGCCCGACGCCTGTTGCTCCGATGAAACGCTTCTGAAAATCAAAGACCCGATAATTGATGAAGATAGTCAGCGCGTCACGGTTGGCCAGATCGGGATCAACATTGATTTCGTAGGGGTCGCTCAGGTCGCGAACACGGTAGTACCAGGCATCTCGTGCCTCATTTGGGTCGACGGTCTTGAGAACTCCCTTGGTCGAATAGTAGGTGCTGGTGACCTCCGAAACGAAAAAGCTTGAAAAAGCGCCGTAGTGCGACATGACTTCGTTCAGGTAACGCGTCATCTGTTCGACATCGGTTTCACCGGCAATCACCCAGTCGCGCAGAAAGGTGTCGCGCGCCATCATCGACGAAATCAGGATCGGGCGAACGAGGTCTTTCTGAATCTCGGAATAAACATTGTCCGAGGTCAGCGGCAATTCGGTTGCGGTGATCGACTCGCGAATGGCATCGCGTGAAACGTAGTAGCTGACCAGCGTGGTGGCCAGGAATCCGGCGCTGAGCAACACACACAGCGCCGCAATCAGGCGAGCCTTGTCGCTGATCAGACGGGACGGGTTCATCAGTTACGGATCGTTTCGTCCAGTGTGATATCGACCATCAGGTCGTTCGACAGACTCTCCAGATCCGAAGTGAGCGCCCGTGCGTCCAGCGTTGGTGACGCCGTCAATTCGGCCGTGGCGTGGAACAGGATGTCCGCAGACATTGGCGCGCTGGCGGTGTGCGTGCTGAGGTCTTCAACGTTGATCGAGTGTCGGGCGAGAACCTGCGAGACTTCGCGGACGATGCCGATACGGTCGTGGCCGACCAGCGAGAGCTTCAGCCGTCTGTTTCCGGTTTTGGTTTCTGCAAGCTCCGAAACTTCAGAGGTAATGCGCAGACCAGACAACCCGGCCAGTGTGGCTTTGAGCGCATCGAGTTGCGTATCGGCGATGCTTATGCATACGATTCCGGCGAATTTGCCGGAGAGATGGGACATCGACGATTCCAGCCAGTTGCCCTGGTGTTGACTGATGGCGGTTGCGAGTTGTTCAACCAGACCGGGGCGATCGTCGCCGATGACGGTCAGAACGAGAGAAATATTGCTGATTTGGCTCATGATGCACTCCTGTCGAGGTAATGCACGAATTGTAACGCGCGATATCAGTCCTGGTGTAATTCGAGTGTCAAGTACACTTGGCGCTCGACGACGGTATCGCCCGGTGCAACAAACAGCTCGATTACGGTTCCGGATTGTGGTGCGGGAATGTCGAGAGCCACCTTGCCGGTTTCCAGCACAATCAAGGTGTCATCGCGTTTGACCGTGTCGCCGGGCAGCACCAGGACGTCATCCACGGTAATTTCGCCGGCGCCGCAATTGCCGCAGGACTTCCAGCATTCGGGATATTTCGGGATGAGGACATCGATGATCTTGCTCATTGCACTGCGCGGCTCCGGAACAAGAAAAAGGTCACGCCTGTTGCCAAGCGTGACCCTTGCCAAACGTAACTATTCTAGCCGGTTTATTTCTCGACGAAAGCGCGCTCGATGACGTAGTCGCCCGTCGCGCCGATATGCGGCGAGATTTCGAATCCGCGCTCGTCGAGCATTGCGCAGCAATCCTTGATCATGTGCGGGCTTCCGCAGATCATGACGCGGTCGTGCGCTGGATCGAGCTCGGGCAGGCCAATTTCAGCGAACAGTTTGCCGCTCTCGATCAAGTCTGTGATCCGCCCCTGATTCGGGTAAGGCTCGCGGGTGACGGTCGGGTAGTAGATCAGCTTGCCGCGCACCATGTCGGCGAAATAGTCGTGGTTCGGCAGTTCCTTGGTAATGAAGTCGTGGTAGGCCAGTTCGCTCACCGAGCGTACGCCATGGACGAGCACGACTTTCTCGAAGCGCTCGTAGCTTTCCGGGTCCTGCAGCAGGCTGAGGAAAGGTGCGAGGCCGGTTCCGGTGGCCAGCATGTACAAGGTCTTGCCCGGTTTCAGATCGCGCAGAACCAGCGTGCCCGTGGGTTTGCGACTGACGACAACTTCATCGCCGACCGACAGGTGTTGCAGTTTCGAGGTCAGCGGGCCGTTTGGCACCTTGATGCTGAAAAACTCCAGAAACTCGTCGTGGTTGGCGCTGGCGATGCTGTAGGCGCGCGTCAGCGGACGGCCTTCCTGGTGCTCAAGTCCAAGCATCACAAACTGGCCGTTGATGAAGCGCAAGCCGGTGTCGCGCGTGGTGCGGAAACTGAACAGGCTGTCGTTCCAGTGATGGACTGAAAGAACGCGTTCGGTGGAAAGAGTGCTCATGATTTTTTCGCAATGGTTTTTGATGTCATGAATACTATTGCGCGCTAATATATCTGTAAAACAGATTGTTTAGATAACAAATATCTATGGAGTGGATATGAAGTTCACTTTGCGCCAGATGTCGGTCTTCGTTGCCGTGGCACGTCAGGAAAGCGTTTCGCGCGCGGCTGAAGCGCTTTCGTTGTCACAGTCGGCGACCAGCACGGCGCTTGGCGAACTGGAGCGGCTCTACGATACGAAGCTTTTTGATCGGGTCGGCAAGGCGCTGCGTCTCAATGAACTCGGACAATCACTGCTACCGCAGGCGGTGGAACTGATCGAGCGGGCCGAAGCCATCGAAACTGTCCTCGAAGGCCGCGCCGGTTTCGGCAAGCTGCGCATCGGTGCCACGTTGACCATCGGCAACTATCTGGCGACGCTGATCGTGGCCGACTATCTCAAGCGGCATCCAGAAAGTTCGGCCCAGTTGCAGGTGCACAACACGGCTACGATCATTGATCAGGTGGCGCGCTATGAACTCGATCTGGGCTTGATCGAAGGCAGTTGCCGGCACCCTGATCTGGTCGCCGAGCCCTGGGTAGAAGACGAACTGGTGGTGTTCTGCGCGCCGACACATCCCTTGGCCGGCAAGGGCTCGGCGACGCTGGCCGAGCTTGCGGAGGAACACTGGATCGTTCGCGAGCAAGGTTCAGGGACGCGCGAAACGCTCGACCAGGCGCTACGCCAGCATCACCATGAGTTGAAGGTGCGGCTGGAACTTGAACATACCGAAGCGATCAAGCGGGCGGTGGAGTTTGGTCTTGGCATCGGCTGCATCTCAAGGCTGGCGCTGCGCGAGGCATTCCGTCGCGGTAGCC
>JAIFNM010000319.1 GCA_020047725.1 Betaproteobacteria bacterium | reverse complement strand
CAGGTGAAAATATTTCCAGCCTTCGCTTTACGTCATCCTTGACTTCTGCAACGGTTCCCCTATTTAATACTGATCGGGTATCAGCACCGCCGCCCCAGAAGGTTATATCCGCACCAAACTCGCGCTTTAGTCTTGCCGGGTCCATTCCTGCACTATTTGTTTGTACCGGATTCAAAATGTCATAACCGGCTTCAATCAAATCTGGAACAAAACGATAAATAGATCCACACGAATGCAGAAATGTCTTCATGCTGCTATTTTTATGAACATAGTCGCATAACATTTGATGTCGTGGCTTGAAAATATCCCTGTATTTTTCAGGTGACATGAATGGCCCCGTATCCATTCCCAAATCGTCGCCAAATCGTAAAATATCAACCACATCACCTACGGCACTACACACTTTCTGCAGGCTTGTCAGGTGAATTTCCATGAGTGCATCCAGAAGACCCTCGACCTCTTCCGGCTCGGAATAGATGTCCATTAGAAAGTTGTCCATTCTTCTGAGGAAAGTACCCCACTCGAATAAATTGCAACCACAAACAATCATCAAGGCACGGTCCGAATTCTGTTTTAAATGCAGTGCTTTTTCCCTAAGCTTTTCCCAGAAATCTGGCTCGCTTGCGTGATCCCATGGGCTATGAGCAAGTGCTTGCCACAAAACCTTTCCCATTGCGTCTGGCAATTTCTTATAGTCATTCGGATAAGCATCAAGGTAAGGAAAAATGGTCTGGTCGAAGAAGGTCGCTCCCACCGGCATTTTGGCAATTAAAGTACCGTCCTGATGGTATGCCTGATAGCTTCCGTCTGACTGCTTACGCGGCTTGAACCATGAAGGATATTGAGCCAGACTACCGTCCTGCAACTCAACATTGGACCAATCTGACGCTTTGTCATTAAACGCCCTTCCTATATCAATGACGTCAATACCAAATCTGTCCAAGATGATCTCTTCCGGCTGTGTCACCTGTTGAACAACATCGTAAACTCTATTTATTCCGGAGTTAATTCCGAGATATTTTTTCAGATTATTGTATGCAATCGCCGAAATACCTGAACTAGGAGTCGCGCCTAAATCAATTGCAACTCTGTCCGGCTCTCGGTGATTAATCGATGCCAGGATGCGCTCTCTTGAATTCATCACCATACCTCCTGTTGTGACACTAATTGTTTTCTATTTATATAGTCTAAGCCTTATCACCAAACGCTTCTGAGGCAAAAAAGCGAACAATACTTTACAATTTGCGAAATAGTTGGTAGCGTAGAGCATCTTAAAAAATTGTGATCGGGAGTCTTTTCCATGAACGGGACGCACTTACATTCTGCTTATGTTGCCGGGAAACGAATTGATGAATCATTTGGCAGATATAGATTAATTTGCAAGATAGGATCGTATTGTGAATTTGGCTATGATCAAATTTCAAACCAGCGGCATCATCACGATTGTTATGAACTCTGCATCGTCATATCAGGAAGTGGAATTTATATCTGCGACGACACAATTAGAAAAATTCAAGAAGGCGACATATTAATTGCAGACCCGAATGAAAAGCACGAGATTCGAGCTAGCTCGAAGGAAAGTTTGGTTCTTCTTTACATATTCATTTCGATTGAAAAAAACCTGCGTCCGACAAATATTGGTTCATTTGGCGAAGCATGCGTAGAAGAGTTCTTGAAAGGACATCTGCGAATAACATCAAAACGAAATTTGCTGTCTTATATTGCGTTTATCGAAGAATATAATTATATGAATAATCAAGGCTCTTTTGGCACGCACGAAGCGCTAAAGAATCTTGTGCTCGAAAGCATAAATTCATTGTCACTTACCCGAAGATCGTCAAATGACGAAGTTGTAAAGAATACATTCGAGCGAGCGTTGGATTATATCGACAGTAATTTGCATACCCGAATTTTTGTCAGTGCGGTTGCCGATTATTCGTGCACGACTCCTAGAAATCTTGAATACATATTCAGGCGACAATTAAGCAGCACCGTGAATGGTTATATTAATGAAAAAAAGATCGCACTTGCATGCCATTATCTCTCGATGTGCTTCAGCGTTTCTGATGCAGCCGAGAAAGCTGGAATTTTTAACCTGTCCCAATTTAGTACGATGTTTAAAAAGCACAAACAAATCTCTCCAAAGGAATACAGAGATCAGTTTTTAAATGAAAGGAAGGGAATGGGGCGAAGGATTTAGGCTTCAGACATTGCTCAGTAGCCGAATGCCAAAGCTCCGCCATCCACTGCAAAATCGGCACCCGTGATGTAACTCGCGGCGGGGGAAACCAGGAAAAGGATCATATTTGCGAGTTCCTCGGGTGCGCCGAAACGATGTACAGGCATGCGTCCCAGAATTTTCTTTTGGCGCTCTGTGTCCATGACCTGACGGTTCATCTCGGAGGGGAACCATCCGGGAGCCACCGCGTTGACGTGAACGTTGCGCCCTGCCCATTCGACAGCGAGCCCACGCGTCAGGCCAACGACTGCCGATTTAGAGGCGCAATAAGGTACTACGTCACTAAAACCGAGATGCGCAGCCATCGAGGAGATGTTGACGATTCGGCCTACAGATTTTGCTTCGCTCAGATAGGGAAAGGCGAGCTGACAGAGACTGAAGACGGAATCAACATTAACCTGCTGTATATGACGAAACTCCTCGGCAGAGAAATCTGTTGCTGGCTTTTTCACGGTAATACCGGCATTGTTAACTAGGAAATCCAGGCCGCTAGCGCCAATTTCCGCAACTTCGGTTGCGACGGCCTTCGCATCGGCGACATCCACGGTAACATGATGTATACCGACTGGGTCGGGGCCTGCGCCTTCTGTTTTTACGCAGCCACTGCGGCTAAATACGAACACCTCAGCCCCTGCGCGTGCAAGCAACCGGCTAATTGCCAGCCCCAATCCGGAAGAGCCTCCGGTAACAATGCCGCGCGAACCTTCAAGACTAAACCGGGAAAGCGCCTCTATTGTTTCAGGACGCATCATTTAAACTCCTGCATCTTGTCGTAACAGAAAGAAAAGCCCCAGCCCAACCCTTCGCGCGGATAGGCCATCCCGTCAACGATGGGCATCGGGTTATCAATCAATCCGTCGATCCAGTCGAAGGATTCGGCACCGTAGCCGTTCGGTATCGTGCACAATAATGGCACGTCGTAGTCCTTGTAATAGTGCGGGAGAACCGGGATGTGGTGGGCCCCCGCCAGGGCTGCCGAAGCACGCCACTGCTCGACACCGCCGATGCGTAGCAAATCGGGCTGCCAAAGATCAAGCGCGTTGCGCGCGATCAGTGCTTTAAGAGGTTCGAGGTCAAACTCGCGTTCACCCATCGCCAGTGATATTCCGGTTTTGGCGCGGATTGTCTCGTAGCCAGCAAAATCAGTATGGTTGATCGGCTCTTCGAACCAGGTGATGCCAATGTCTGCTGCTTCCCGTGCAAGGGCAATGGCTGAAGGTACGTCCATTCCTTGATTTGCGTCCATCATGATCTTGATGCCGTTGCCGACCGCGCTTCTTACCTTGCGCAGGCGGTCAATATCCCTTCCCGGCTCGCGGGCACCGACCTTTATTTTTACCGCTTTTAGTCCGCGTTGCTGGTAACGTGTAACTTCATCCACCAGTTCCTCATCACTATAGGAGAGCCAGCCCCCCGAGCCATAGACCGGAACTGCTCTCGGACCACTGCCCAAGACTTTCCAGATGGGTTGGCCGAGACTCTTGCTCCAGGCATCCCACATGGCCACATTGAGTGACGACTGGATCCACTTCAACATACCATTCTGGCCAAAGTATTCGCTCTCCTTGGCAAACTCCTGAGCCATTCGAACCGTCTCGTAGACCGAGAATCCTTTGGCAAAATTTGCTGCATCCTGCAGTGCACCCGAGATGGCATGCGGAAAATAGTGAAATGAAAGCAAGTATCCCTGGCCGATCACTCCGCCAGTGGTTTCGATTTCTGTGATAAAAAAGTCAATGTCCGAAATGCTATGCGTCGCATCTGCAATCGGCTGTGAGATGGGGGATCGGGCGCGGAAGAAACGAATGTCTTTGATTAAGTGCCGGTCTTTCATGATGATGCTATCTCCATGTTGTCTCCCTGCATGTCCACGAGGATCTTGATCGAATCACGGCTTTTCAGCGAAAACTCTAGAGCTGCCGGAGCCTCCGCGAATGGGAAGCGATGTGTAATAAGGTCATCAATCTTCAAGCGCCCCGAGGCAAGGAGCGCAATAACTTCAGGAAATGCCTTTTGATACTGGATTGAGCCACGCAAGTCGACCTCCTTCGACATGATCAGGTTTGCCGGAATGCTCACTAGCTCCGGTAAGGTACCAACCTGAACAACCACTCCCCCTTTGCGTACCAGTTTGATTGCCATACTCAAAGCACTTTCGGCACCTGCGGCTTCCCAAACAACGTCAAACCCGAAGGTGTTTTGTAACATTAGTTGCTCCAAGACGCCTTCCGCTTGAGGATCAACCGCTTGATTTACCCCTCCATTTGTAGCGAACGCACGGTTGTACTCGATTGGATCGGCAAGGACGGTGCGAACCGCACCAAGAACTCGGACAATGCGGAGAATCAGCTGGCCGATCGCTCCTCCGCCGATGACGAGCACATTTGCACCGGAAATACTCCCAGCACGCCTAACTGCATGAAACGCGACCGAAGCGGGTTCTATCAGAGCTGCCGTCTCTAAACCAATCGAGTCCGGCAAGGGATATACGTTGTCTGAAGGCACACAAACCTTCTCGCCCAGTCCACCATCGACATGAGGCCAAGCAGCGGCCGAACCCAAGTATCGTTTTGTCAGACAAAGATTGGCATGCTCGCTACGGCACATAGCGCATTGACCACACGCCAGAAGCGGGTCGATGGACACGCGATCGCCAACACTGACTTTTCTGACCTGATCGCCGATTGCAAGCACAACTCCGGAGAGTTCATGGCCCAATGCGAAAGGCGCCTTGGGAACAAATCCCCCACAACGGCCATGAGCGAAGTAGTGCTTGTCCGAGCCACACAGACCAACGTGGCACACTGCGACCAGAACATCGCTCACGCCCAAGTTCGGTTCAGACACATCGTCAAGCATTAGTTGTTTTGGTCCGTGAAGACGAAAGCGTTTCACGATGATCTCCTCGATTTTTTCGAATACGATTTCATGCTTTCTCCAATCTCATTTTATTGATATCGATCAATTCCTACATCGGCATCCATTCCGCGAGTATTAACGAGAGCGGCGGATAAAAGGTCGTGAGCATCAGGGTCAAACCAAAGGCCAGATAGAACGGCCCGATTTCCCGTATGTACTCATCGACCTTAACCTTGGTCAGATTGCAGGTCAGGAACATGGTTGTCCCGAACGGTGGCGTGATGGCACCGATCGACAGATTGAAGATCATCATGATCCCGAAATGCACTGGATCGATACCGAGCGTCTTCACGGTCGGCATCAGCAATGGCGTCAACACGACGATCGCCGCGTTGCCGTCGAGGAACATGCCGACGATGATCAACAGGAGATTGACGATAAGCAGGAAGACGACCGGGCTCGCCGAAACACCCATCAGCATTTCTGTCACGTCGGTCGCCACGCCCTCCCAGGTCAGAATCCAGGCAAAGCCGGCCGAAGCCATGAGGATCAGCATGATCGAGCCGTTGGCGCGTGCAGACTCGGCGAGCGCGTTCTTGACATCGGTCCACGTGCATTCGCGGTAGGCAAAGCCAACGATCAGGCAATAAATGCAGGTCACGGCGCCCGCCTCAGTCGGTGTGAAGATACCGTAACGAATCCCGCCGAGTATCAACACCATCAGCATCAATCCCCAGAAGGCACCAACCGAGGCTCTGGTGATTTCTCCAATGCCGGCCATTTTCGCGCGTGTCGGCTTGTAACCGCGCTTGCGCGACACCCAATTGACCGCGATCATCAGTGCGATGGTGCACACGATCCCCGGCCCCAATCCGCCCATGAACAGCTTGCCAATCGACGTATCCGAAACGAATCCGTAGATGATCAGGCCGATGCCTGGCGGCAGGATCGGGCCGAGCAGTGCGGACGCGGACGTGAGCGCCGCGGCGAAGGGGCGGCTGTATCCGGCCTTGGTCATTTCCGGGACGAGAACCTTACAGATCATAGCCGCATCGGCCAATCCCGCACCGGAGGGGCCGCCGATCAGCGCGCCGAGCACCACGTTGGTCTGCGCCAGACCACCGCGCAAATGACCGGAAAGCGCATCGGCCAGAATCAGCAGTCGCTGGGTCATCCCGGTGTAGTTCAGGATTGACCCGAGCATCATGAAGAACGGTATTGCCAGCAAGGGTAGATTGTCAGCGCCACCGATCATGCGCTGGATAACCATCACCGCCGACATATCCTGGGCAGCGAAGAAATAGACAAAGGTGGCAGCGCAGATGGCGAATGCCACGGGAACGTTGATGCCGAACAGCGCCAGCATCACGAGAAAGGCTAGCAGTACGCTCATTGCGGCGACTTCTCCTGATCGTCAAGATCGGTTGTATTTTTCTCGCCCCGCAAGCTGTTCCAGAACATCCGGCCATAGTACATAAGCATGAACGAGCAACAGACTGGAATTGAGGCGTCAATGTAGCTGTAGGGGATGCCGAGAATCGGCGTGAGTTTGGTATGGCCTTTGATGGTCAGAATGATGCCGAACCAGATGAGCAACCCCAGCGTAACCAGAACGACCAGATCGCCGAAAATGCTGATGATCCGCTGCCACTTTGGCGACATACGCGAAACCAGCACATCAATGCTGCAATGGCCTTCGACGTGAATGACCGCCGAAGCGCCAAGCATCGTCAGCCAGACAAAAATGAATACGGTAACTTCCTCAACCCAGCCCCACGGACTGCTCATTACATAGCGCATGAATACATTGGCGCATGCCAGCAGAACGATGAACGCCATGGCAAACATGCCCAGAAAGTTATCGAGCTTTCCGATGAGATTGTAGAGAGCCCGCAACAACTGCATGAATGAATTCCCCGTTTGATGACAATAGATATCCTTGGCGTAACTCGCATTCGCCATCCGATAAAAATAAAAGGTGTTTATCAACCGCCACCCCAGCCACGCAAAGCGAGCGACGGCAGAAAATCTACGGTTTACCTGTGCCCGATGATGGCGTATAGCCTGCTCATCACTTCGGGCGGAAATTCTTTGCTAAAGCGTGCCGGGAAGTCCTTCATGACTGCTTTGAAAGCATCGCGATCAACCTCGACAATCTTCACGCCCGCCGCTTGCATCTTTTGCAGTGCGTCCTTGTCGGCCATCTCGTTCTCTTTGTCGAGGAACTTGCCAGCTTCTTCACCCGTTTCCTTGAGCAACCTGACAATTTCCGGCGGTAGCTTGGCAATGAAACTGGTACCAGCGATCCACGAGGACATATTCAGCTGGTGGCGCGTCATGATAAGGAATTTGGCACCTTCGAACATCTTTCCGCCATAAAGCACTGGGATCGGATTCTCGGCTCCATTTATTACGCCCTGCATCAATGCAGGGTACGCTTCGGCCAACGGCATAGGCGTCGAGGTTGCGCCCATGGCGTTCATCATTTCGGTCGAAATCCTGATGTTCGGTACACGGATCTTCAATCCCTTGAGATCTTCGGGCTTGGTAGCTGCCTTTGTCGCCAGCATGTTGCGCACGCCATAGATCCACTTACTATGCACGATATACAACCCCTTGGATTCCAACTTCTTGGACATATCCTTGAACAGGTCGCTGTCAGCCAACTTGAACAGTTCGTCCTTCGAGTCAAATAGGTACGGCAAGAAGGTGATGCCAAATTCAGGCACATAATCCATCAGGAAGCCACCGTCCGAAATGGTGATGACGTTCGAGCCAATCGTGAGCTGTTCGGTCACATCTTTCTGCGACCCCAATTGCGAACTCGGGAAATACTGAAATTCCACCTGACCGTTGCTGCGTTCCTTCATCAGACGGCCCCACTCTCGCACAGCCTTGTCGTTCGGTTCGCCGACGTTGTTACCGTAGGCAATCTTGATCTTGATGACATCCGCCGCGTGCGCAATGTTGCCGCCCAAGCACAAGACCATCCCAGTAATCCCTGCCATCAACGTTTTAACACAACCTGCAATCATCACGTTTCACCTTTCTGATCTATTGGTTTGACGAAAAAAGGAATCTGACCTCGCAACCGGTAGCCATCGTAGCGACCCTGCTGATAACAGATAGCAGAGTTCGTGCCAAACTTAACTTGTTGATTTTATTGAGTCCAATATTACAGACAGTCTCATATATGAAACAAATGAGACTGTATTATTGCGACATGCTGCTATACTCCATCGAGCCCTCATGATCCGACGAGTACTATTGGAACGGTAGTTACAACACGATATGCGTTTCAGCAGCCGCCGTAACTCATGGTTTTAATGCTCAGGATTAGATGCAGGAGCTTAGAGGCCCATCCTTTTCACAATTAGTGATGCGCTCACACACCAGCATCGCTTCCATAAAACGAACACCACGCACCCACAAAATGCCCTCCATTCTCCTTCTCAGCCCAATGCAAAGCATTTCTGATATCGCCCCTGATGTAGCTTCTGAATTAGGCATTGATATCGCTATCGAAACGACAGACGATGCCAGGGCCATCCAGGTAATAAAAAACTATCCGGAAGTTGAAATCGTTGTGACCCGTGGCGGCCTTGCGGACCTTGCGCGGCAGGTTCCCGGCCTTGCTGTTGTTGAGATAGCCATGTCGCTCAACGAGTTGCTCAGCCAACTCAGCGCTCTCACGCAAAGAGGCTTCAAGCGTATCGGAATGGTTAGCCGCGCCAATCTATTTAGTGGCGCTATCGGTAGTTTTGAAATTCTAGGAGCTCAGATTAAAATCCAGCCCGAAGCTAACGAGGCTGCGATCCAAGCCCGGGTCCATCAACTCGTTCGGGAAGGATTCGAGGCCATCATCGGTTGTCGCGTTGCATACAACACCGCGCTCAGCCAAGGCATTGAGGCTGTTGTGCTCGAAAGTGGCCTGACTCCCATTCGATCGGCATTTCGCGAAGCCCTGCGAATCCTAGACGCAAAAAAACTGGAAAAGCTTCAGTCGGCTCAGCTGAGAGCTATTATCGACAACATCGACGAAGCGGTAATCGCGATTACTCCAACGCAAACCGTCAGCTTCTACAACCGACACGCAAAACGTATCTTCTCGACGGGTCCATCGACCCCTCCCGACTTTTCTCGCGTTCTCGACGTAATTAATTCAAGAGACAAAGAGTATATAACCTCCATCAACGGCAACAGCGTTATTGCCCGCAGTATCCCGCTCGAATTCGACAACACCTTGCACGGCAAGGTACTCACGCTGCAGGAGGTCACCCGGATCCAGGCTTCAGAGTCGAAAATTCGTTCAACATTTCTGCAAAAAGGGCATGTCGCTCGTTATCACTTCAGCGACCTGATCGGTACGTCGAAGACCATGCACCAACTCATTGCACGCGCCAAAATCTATGCGAAACACGACTCAAATCTGCTGATTTATGGCGAAACAGGCACCGGCAAGGAGGTCTTTGCCCAGAGCATTCACAATAGCAGCCGCCGCAATAACGCACCGTTTGTATCAGTAAATATCGCCTCTATTGCGCCTAGCCTGCTTGAAAGTGAGCTTTTTGGCTACGTCGAGGGAGCATTCACGGGCGCCCGCAAAGGCGGAAAACCAGGGCTGTTTGAACTTGCGCACGGCGGGACATTGTTTCTCGATGAAATTGGCGAACTAGCTCCCGAGATGCAGAGCCGTTTCTTGCGGGTCCTTCAGGAACGGGAAATTATGCGCATCGGAGACGACAGGATCATCCCAGTTGACGTGCGTATCATCTCGGCAACCAATCGTGATCTATTCGCACAGACGCTGTCCGGTTCATTCCGCCAAGATCTCTATTACCGACTCCACGTATTCAGTCTCAAGATTCCTCCATTGCGTGCACGGGCACAAGATATTCCATCGATCTTTACGCACTATCTGGAGCGATTCTCGGCACAATCAAGCCAAGAGCATCGCCTGACTCCTTCTGCGGAGCGAATGATAATGTCCAGCAATTGGCCTGGAAACATCCGCCAACTGAGAAATCTTGCTGAAGTTATTGCCTACAGCGAATCCGAGACAATCGACACACAGGACGTTGCTGAAGCGATGGGCGAACATGAACAGGCAGATGTCGAGACAGGCTTTCTCACAATTCCAGACAAAGGATCGCTCAAACGAATGGAATCAGAAATCATCCGAAACCTGATGGGGAAAATGCCAACCAACGCAGTTTGTTCACGCCTTGGTATTAGCCGAGCCACATTGTGGCGCAGGCTGCAAAATCCAGGAACAGATACATGATTCCTGGGGGAAGCTAAAGTAAACATTTCCCCCTTACCTCTAAATCGATAACGCAGAACCCAAGCCGGTCGTCTGGACAAGGCAAGCTAGCGACATCGTCTCCGCCATAGAGCGATTTTGTCAGCAAGCATTAATTCCTAACGCATAACAAGAAATCGTCACTCGAAGGCATTGGACACATGAAGCACTTTACAAGGCTCATGAATAAGAGCCTGGAGTGTTATTTTGTTCAGACCCTCGCCAATAACCACTATCTCTCCGAAGCTATTGCTCACTTCCGGATGTTCTTGACTATCGACCAATCGAGGTGGCGAAATTTCAACCGTCCCTGTGACGAAAGAAAAATCGATCCAGCCATCATCCGCCCAGAGTTGCCCCTTGGCTCGAATGATGTTGCCAAAACGATCATCGACTAGTTCATTTAGAATTTTCGTCAGATGATCGGTGTCCATTGAAGCGGGCAATTGTCCAACAAACATTTCAAAGCCATGACCATCAGGAGAAATAGGCCGAAACCTGATACGACTCCCAGTGGATGTTGCCGAGTCAGAGATTAATTGTGGCTCTTTCCCCGAGGGCTCGGCAAATCCTTTGTGGCAGCAACGCCGTCACGGGCAGTCAGTATTTGAATCGCCCTTGGATTGACTTCTCGCAATTCAGATTGCAGGTCATCAAGTGCCGCCGAGTCCATGCTCTCCGTTTTGCTCAGAGCCAGAACGTCGGCAAACTCGGCCTGTTTGCGAAAAAAACTCCCAAACTTTCTCCGGCAAACATTGAAACTCCTTGCATCAACCACCGTGATGAATGAAGCAACGCGGCAAGACCGCGCAAAATGTGGTGATCGAACTATATCGAGCAAGCTATCGGGAATAAAAATCCCGGAAGGTTCGAAAAAAACACGATCCGGAGGCGAGTCAACCAGAATGTTTTCCAGAGTTTCGGCGAAACTGGTTTTCAAAGTACAACAGACGCACCCATGATTTAGCTCGTGAACCGGTACGCCGGTTCTCACCAGAAGCGCTGCATCAAGACCGACAGAACCAAATTCGTTCTCGATCACCACACAACGCTCTTGACGCGACAGGCTTTGGACGATGAGTTGACGTAACAAGGTCGTTTTTCCGGCGCCGAGGAATCCCGAGACAATAGTTAGTTTTGCCATACTGACCTCACCGTGCAAAAGACACTGGAGAATGCCCTGACCCTCCGCATTTGTCTGGTAATAATTGGTACAAAATTGGCCCTTTACACGCCAATTCGCGCTACGCGAACGAACACTTCAAATCTTGCCCGATGACTCGAATCTCCAAAAGTATCACCAGTAATTACCATACTCTCGACCGGGCGTTCTCTAAAGTTGCCTCATAAATCAGGGGGCATCACGCATAGCCGAGTGGTGCCCCGACAGACGATCCTTTCGGCTTGCGTTCAGGAGGCATATCTTATGTACACAACATTGGCTATCGACACAGCCAAGGGTCTCAAATTTGGTTTCGCACCTAAACCAGTGACGACGGCCCATGGGCTAGTAATCGGCGGGGGTATTGTTTACCCGGAACTGAATTTTACTCTCCCAACCATATCCATCAACAAATCGACCTTGCCAGAAATCCGTGAGCACTATCGGGGTATCGTCGATGAAGCATTGACGCGCGCTCATGAGCTTGGCCAGAAAGGCGTGGTCTTTGAGTTTGAAACTCTCATGGAAATGACCATGCAACCCGAGATCGGAATCGAACTGACAAAGATCATGTCGGATGTGTGTGCCGAGCATCGGGCTCGGAACGGGATCAATAGCGCCATTCGCCTGACACCCAACGACACCAGGGAATTTGATCGCCCACCCTTGCTTCGTTCCAGCAAGCACCTGGATTCCATGTACACCCTTTTCCGCGAAGGCGCATTGGCAGGTGGTGATCTGCTTTCCATTGAAAGCACAGGAGGGAAGGAAGTTCATGATGACGCGTTGATGTATTGCGACATCAAGAGTGCCATTTTTGCACTGACGGTACTAGGTGTACGCGACATGCAATTCCTGTGGGGCAATATTGTAAAGATCGCCAAAGAAACAGGACGCGTTGCCGGTGGCGACAGCGCCTGCGGATTCGCCAACACGGCCATGGTTCTTGCCGAAAAAAAATATATCCCCAAGGTCTTTGCCGCCATCGACCGCGCTGTGTCCGTGGTTCGGGCGTTGCCAGCGTATGAAGCGGGGGCCGTCGGTCCGAGCAAGGACTGCGCGTATGAAGGCCCGTTCATGAAAGCCATCGCTGGCGTCCCCATCTCCATGGAAGGAAAGACAGCTGCTTGCGCTCACCTGAGTCCGGTCGGCAACATCGCGAGCGCGATGGCAGATCTCTGGAGCAACGAAAGCGTCCAGAACATCAAGCTCCTCGGCGGCATGGCTCCAACGGTCTATATGGAACAGCTGATTTATGATTGCCGTCTGATGAACACATCCATCGCCAACGGAAGTGATGCCATGCTGCAAAAGTTGTTTGTTGATTCTGATATTTATACGGATCCGCAGGCACTGATGCTGGCTCCGGAGTCGGTGATCGCTATCTCCAAGGAAATCGTAGCCTCGAAGAATCACGTCGAAGCCGGATGCCGTGCTGCGTTGAAGGCCATCGAACTGATTCGCGATGCCAAGGCATCCGGCCAGCTTCTTCTGAACGAACGCGAGACCGACTACCTTGACCAGATCGCTGATGAAATCGACACGATCCCGCTTACCGAAAGTGCATTCATCGACGACATGCTGCCGACCATCGATACCGAGAAATGCATCCTTAAGGAATACGGCATTTAGGCGCAGGTATAAGACGACTCACGTTGCCGACGTATCAGGGTGTAGCGGAAAAAAGGTTGCGTTAGCCACTCCCTCGACTCTTCTGTTATCAAAATACGGAAGAGGTTCGGAGTAGACCTTTGCACGGTGGTCGATGCGTTTTCCGATAACATCGACTTGTACAACCAACAAAAAAGCCCGTCTGCTAAGTCTCCGCAGACGGGCAAACACTCACCGCTGAGTGTTGTACCAATGCTTAACGAGCACTCTTTGGTTCGCCAATCTCCTTGGCGTCGACCTTTGTAGCGGCATCCAGCATCGTTTGGATTTCTCCTTAACTCAATACAACCAGTGACACCGTCCTATTCAATTGCGCACAATTTCGTTGGCGATGGCTTGCATCTCATCATCTATCAAAGCGAAGTGGTTGCTGTCTTAACCCACCGAACGGCTGAAGTATGCTGTTGATAAATCACTTCATCGCCATACCAAGCCAACAGGAAACGCCCGTTTGATGCGCCCAGATTCAAAGCAGCGATGGATGCATCTTAGAAACTCACCAGAAAGCAAACTATACGAAATTTGCCACGAGAATCGATAGATTGGCTCAATACCCACAAGTCAGCTGACGAGGTCGCTGCGCAGGAATATAGCCTGAGCTTAATTTCATTTCGTCTTGCGGTGAAAACCTACACGCTATTGCCAAACGGCAGGTTTAAATAAGCATTCGCGCCTCGCTTCTCATGCACCTCCAGATTGGTTTCTGGAGCCTGCCCTCGATTCTTCCTAAACAGCCCCGGACTCATCCCGGCATGGCGCCTGAAGACCTTGGTGAAGTAGCTCTGATCCTCGAAACCGACCATCTCGGTAATCGCCGCCAGGCTGATCGAATGATCGCGCAGCAGGTCCTTGCTGCGTTCGACGCGGATCTGGTTCAGGGAATGCACGAAGCCCTGCCCCGTTTCTTCCTTGAATACCTTGGAGAAGTGAGCGGCACTCATGTGCAGATGCGTAG